>CAJGDV010000068.1 GCA_904502155.1 uncultured Bacilli bacterium | reverse complement strand
GTTACTGCTTTAATTCTAGCCATTAATTCTTTAGGAGAAAATGGTTTTGTAATATAATCATCTATTCCTAAATCAAAACAATATAATTTATCAAATTCTTCTTTTCTTGCTGATAGCATAATAATAGGTATATTTTTTATTTTTTTAATTTCTTTACACGAAGAAAAGCCATCAAGGTTTGGCATCATAATATCTAATATTATTAAATCGATATTATTATCTTTAACCATCTTTATGGCTTCTAATCCGTCATTTGCTTCTAATGTATTATATCCTTCGAATGCACAATATTCTTTGATTACATTTCTTATTAGTTCTTCATCATCTACGATTAATATATTCATTTAAACCACCTGAATTTATTATACTTTTATTTTTTGTATAATTTGTGAACTAGTCATTTAAATATGTAACAATACTATCTTTAATAGCTGTTAAATATTCTGTTTGATAATTATTTACATAATTTAAGTCTTCATCATTTGTTATATAACCTAGTTCAATTATATAACTTTCACTTCCAGAATTAGATTTAACAAAAGGATTGTTTCTATCTTCTGATTCGCGTCCATCAACATAGGCTCCAGTTTTATATCCTCCTACTTCTCTAATCATATAATAATAATTAGTAAATAGTGTATATCCATAAGGTTCTCTATTTTCTTTAATGGCTGCTTCTACATCATCTTTTAATTCTTTTTCAGACATTGTTCTTGTATATATTCCATTTGATACTTTATTAAAAGTGTTTGTTGAATAAGTAAAATCGTTAACTTCATTTAGATTTGTTGCTAACATATTAGCAAATTTATAATCAACATTATATGGTGTATAAATTTCAAATCCATTACATTTTGGTCCAGCATTTAAATGAAGAGAGAATGTATATTTAGAAAAAGTTTCATATGGGATAGCTGTTCTTGATTTGTATCCATATGTTGCTAAAGTATTATTATCCTCTCTTGTTAATTTAACACGATATCCTTCTTCTTCTAACATATCCTTTAACTCGTTTGCAAAATTTAATGTATAATCTGTTTCACAAATACCTTTATTACATGCACCTGGATCTTTACCACCATGTCCTGGATCTAAAACAATATCATATACGTCATCATTAGTATCAGAAACACTTATATTTAATGTATTATAATATTGTTCAGTATTAATAGTATATTTTTTTCTATTACCATTTTCAGTCATACTATAATAAAGTGTTGTTTGATAATCAGTTTTATTTTCTAAAATATAATATTTTTCTTCTTCATTAAAATATGTTTTTAAAAACAATTCATAATTGCCTATTTTCATATCATCTAATATATAACCTTCATTAATTTTATCATTTAATTTAAAATTAATTACACCATTTTCAAATGAATAAATAGGTTCTATTTCAAATGAATTTTTATCATTATTAAAATATAATGATACTTTATCAAACTGATAATCTTCTCCTACTTCTAAATTACCATTTAATTGAAAATATCTTCCATATGTATATATTTCATCAATATTAGCTCTTAAAGCTTCATATTTAACATATTTTTTCATTGCCACAGCATTTTCAATCATACAATAACTTGGTATTACTAATATTGCTAATGATAAAATAAAGAGCATCATTTTAACAGCTTTTTTTTGCTTTTTATTTACTTTTTGTTCTTTATATTCCCCTTTAGATGGGATATCTTTTTTTAAGTCTTCTTTTTTTAAAGTAGATACTAATGTATCATCTAAGTTTTCTTTAAAAACACCATCTTCTGTTGGTATTTTTATTTCTAAGGCTCTTTTTCTTTCAAGTCTTCTTTCATGTTCAATTTTAGAATATTTACATCCACAATAGTCTTGTCTATATAAATTATACATTTTAGAAAGTTCTATACTTCTTTTATACCCATTATTCTTTTTAAAATCGGCATATAAATAATTTACATTATATTTCTCACCTAGTTTTTCTCCAATATTATTTAGTTTTTGACTATTTTTATATGGGCTTATTGATAGTGTTGTTGTGAAATAATCAAAGCCATTTTCTTTAGCGTATTTTGCTGTTTTTTCTAGTCTTAAATTATAGCATAGAGTACATCTTTCTCCGCCTTCTTTATCTTCTTCATGGCCTTTAGCTATTTCTTCAAATTCATTTGGGTCAAATGTTTCTATAACATAGTTTATTTCGCGTGTTTTATGCATATCATTAATAAGTTTTATTTGTTCCTTACTTCTAAGGTCAAATTCATCTTTAGTATCGATATTTGGATTGTAATAATATATTGTTATTTCAAAATATTTAGATAGATATTCTAGAACGTATGAACTACATGGAGCACAGCAACTATGAAGTAATAGTTTTGGTACTTTTTCGTTTTTCTTTAGTTCTTCTATCGTTTTATCTAATATTAACTGATAGTTTGTTTTCATACTTCTCCCCCAATTATTTATTAATAAATAATTTTTTAATATTTTTCTTTGGCATTAAAATATTAAAGTTTTTTTCTATTTCAATTTTATATGTTTTTTCATTACTTATTAATTTTTCTCCATCAACGCACCATGCATTTTTTGGTACTTCATTAAATGTTATTTCTAATTCACTTAATTTATGGAATTCAAATCCTTTAGCTTGTGTTAAATTTGATGTTGCCAGAAAATAAAATGATTTTACTATTTCTGATCTTTTAGTTAAATTACATAAAATAACTTCAAATTCAGAATCATCTAATTTAACGTCTTTATAAAAATTATTAATACCTGCTATACGATTAGCATTAGAAATAAGCATAAAAGAATATTGACCTGAATATGTTTTGCCATCAATTTTATAAGTTAAATCATAAAGTGGAGTTGGTACAATAAAGTTTTTAGCTCCTTCTACAAGGTATGCTAAGTGTCCATATTTACTTTTTAGTTCTCTTGGTGTCTCATAAGAAACATTCATAAATTTTCCAAATCCTGCTACATATACGAATGGTTGTTTATTTATAGTACATATGTCTATTCCTTTAACAGAACCATCTAGGGCTAATTTAAGGTTAGCTACAGGGTCTTTTCCATATCCGAACATATTTCCTACATCATTAGTAGTTCCTACTGGTATATGGCATAATAATAGTCTATTTTCACGTTTTAAGTTTCCACTTACAACTTCATTAAATGTTCCATCCCCACCCATTGAAACAACAAGATCAATTTCATCAGGTAATGAAGAAATAATTTCTGTTGCATGTTTACCTCTAGATGTAAAATATACAATTGTTTCGTAATTGTGTTTTTGTAGTAGTTTTTGATATTCAAAAAGATAGTTTTTATTAAGATCTTTTCCACTATTAGGATTGATAATTAAAACACATTTTTTCATTTTTATCACTTTCCTTTGACATAAACAATTATATCACAAAAAAAAAGACATTTTAACTAGTCTTTTTAATTTTCACAATTTCACTTAAATTTTCATTGTTTTTAATACTTTTTAAAGCTTTAAATTCATAATTAAAACCATCTAAATCATAATTATTTAAAATTTTATCATTAACATCTCTTAAAATTGAACCACCATCATAATTAATATGTGTATTATCTAAGTAATTAAAGTGCCAATCATAATTTTGATTTCTAAGACCAAATCTTGTTAAGATAGCATAATTTTTATCCATTTTATTAACTACAGGGAACATTCCTATTTGTTCTATTTCAAATAATTCTTGATAATTATTTATAATCTCATTAATATCATTTTGTATTTTTTTGTCTTCTCTATCTGTTAAAGTAATATTATCTTCATTAAGATTATATGCTAATTTTTGTAAATGATTACGATAATTATCTAATGAAATAAATTCATTCCCTTTATCTTTCCAATCGTTTGATTTTCTATATAAATCAATTGTTTTATCAAATTTAAAATTATTTGATAAATTAAAGATATGATTAGTATATTTAATTAAATTAGTTGTATCTAATATCAATTTGTTATCATCAGTTAAAAAAGTGTCCTCAATTACAGTTGATATTGTTGGTTTAAGAGCTCCTGTAACTTTTATTTTTCCGTAAGCTTTTTCTGGAAAATACATTCCTACATTATTCATTTTATTTTCTTTATTTAATTCTAATATTTTATAATTTTTAATAGAGTATTTTTTATCTAAATCATATTTACCCATTGAAAGCGGAATAGTATCATAAAATTCCGTATCGATGATATCTATGAATTCTTTTTCATATTTATGATTTAAATATTCAGTAAATTTTGTTATTGCATCATGATTGTATTTAACGCTATAAATTATTACATTTTTATCTTTCTTTATTGGTAATAATTTAAAGTATTTTCTATTTTTGTTTAAGTCTAAATATTCAATATTTTCTTCCATACTATTCCCTCCCATAAAAAAATATTAGAGTATTATATCATATTTAAACTTAATTGCAACAAAAAACTCAAAAAATTTGAGTTTATTTCAAATACTTATAATTAAATGGTAATCCAGTATCTATTCATGTAGTCATTTTCAGCATCTAAGAAGATTTTATTTTCAAAAACTCCACCACATGAAGTAATAATTTTATTAGATGCGTAGTTAGATTCTAAACAAGTTAATAGTACTTTATTAATATTTAATTCTTTGCATTTAATAAGACCTAATTGTAATATTTGTTTTCCGTATCCTTTGTTTCTTTCATCAGGTCTAATTCCATATCCAATATGTCCCCCAAATGAAAGTAAAAAATCATTATCTACTCTATGTCTTATACTAATAGCTCCTATTATTTTATTTTGATCAACCATAAAATAAACATCTGATGGTACTCTACCTTTTTGTAAATCTATTCCTTTAGATTCTTTTTCTAATCTTTGAATCCATTCTTCATATTTAAATTCTTTTTTATATCCCATTGGTGTTGCTTTATTATCTTCTTTAGTATATTCATTAAAATAATCCAGCCACATATTTTTATATTCTATCGTTGGTTTTACAAGTTTCACAGTATCTCTCCTTCTTTAAAAATATTATTGTAGTTTAATGATAATATTTTCTTTTTACTTTCATTACTGATACTTAAATTAGCATTTAACTTATATTGCACATAATTGTGCACTTTACTTAGAATTTAACGATTTAATTTAAATATCAATTTTTTTAACTTTATATTTAGTTATAACCAAAACTATTGAAATAAAATAAACAATTATTGCACTAATAAATGTTGTCCATGAACTAGATAAAAAATAAGATTGTGGATGAAACAAATCATTTAAAGGCAAAAACTCACATCCTATAAATAAAATTAAAATAGATATACAGGCTACAAAATAAGAATAAATAAATTTTCTTTTCTTTGATGAAAAAAATAAAGAAATATTAATAAAAGAAATACCTAATATTATTAAATTAATAAGTATTATAACAAAAGAAAAACTAAAATATAACTTGCCATACATTAAACATGAAAATAATAATGTTAATAATGCTGATATTGGCATTATTAAGGCATGAACAAATGGTTTTTTAAGTGATTTCTTTTTCTTATTTTGATAAAAATATATCATAGAATTAAAAAAGGTAAAATAATATTATTGGAAAAATGATTTTCATATAATTCATTAGCACTTTTTTTGATTTTAAATGTTTCATTTGGTTTTTCATATTTTAATTCATTATTAGGATCTAGATCAATTAATTTATTATATATATCTATTTCTCTTTGATAATCATTTTTTTCTTATTTATAAACTCTATAACTAGATATAATAGTTAAAAAGAAAACAAAAATTAATGATATTAAAAAATATTTTTTTATATTCATAAAATATCTTCTTATTATTCCAAATTCATTTTACTATATATATATTTTTTTGTAAATTCGTTAAATAATATCTTGTTTTTTATCTTTAATATTTTGTATAATCAAATTTAGGGAGAGGTGTTAATTATGACAGATTTAGAAATTGCTTCTAGTGTAGAAATGCATGACATTGCTCTAGTTGCTAAAAAATTAAAAATTAAAAAAACTGATTTAGAATTATATGGTAAATATAAAGCTAAAATAAGTACTGAAGTTAAACCAAAGAAAAGAAGTAAGTTAGTACTTGTAACAAGTATTAATCCTACTCCACTTGGTGAAGGTAAAACAACTGTTGCTATTGGTATACATGATTCAATGAGAAAACTTGGTATTAATTCATTAGCCGTTTTAAGAGAACCTTCATTAGGTCCTGTATTTGGAATTAAAGGTGGAGCTACTGGTGGAGGACATGCTCAAGTGCTTCCAATGGATGATATAAACTTACATTTTAATGGTGATTTCCATGCTATTACAAGTTGTAATAATTTATTATCATCAATTATTGATAATCATATATTCCATGGGAATGAACTTAATAT
>CAJGDV010000067.1 GCA_904502155.1 uncultured Bacilli bacterium | reverse complement strand
TATATACACTTACTAAGGGGGAATAAATATGGGGTCATCATATAGAATTAAAGGGAAAAATATTAAAAATTATAAACATATTAATGTTTATTCATTAGATTTATTAAGAAATTGTAAATTAGGGAAGTTTATTGTAAGAAACAATTTTGTGTTCGATAGTGCGCAAATTAAAGATTTAAATTTAAAAAATTACTTTCCAAAATTAAATAATGAAGAGTATTATGAAATGATGCATAATCCAGAATCAATGTTAGCACCAGAACCAGAAATTGAAGATGAATTTTTTATTTCAGAAGATGAAATAATGGTTCACGAAGTAGGATTTAATTTTACACCATCAATTTTTAAGAAAACGAGAATACCTGAAGTTATTCTTGATGAAAATACAAAATCAGTTAACAGGAGAGAATACTTAAAAAAACATGTTAAAAAAGTTGTTTTAAATGATAATCTTGAATCAATTGGTGAGAGTGCTTTTAAAAATAATGAAATTGAAAATATAACATTAAATTCTGAATTAAAAGAAATTGGAGAAAATGCATTTGCTAATAATAAAATTGATAGTATTACTTTTAATAATAAATTAGAAGTAATTAAACCATTTGCATTTAGAAGCAACTATATTTCAAGTTTAGAATTGCCAGAAAGCATTAGAGAAATAGGTTTTGAAGCCTTTGCTAGAAATAATTTAAAACATGTTATTTTACCTGATAATATTGAAAAAATTAGTTCACAAGCATTTGATAGAACAGTATCATTTACATATCGTAATATTTTTATTGATAAGTTTGAAGCACATAAATTTGGTAATGATAATATTTTAAAAGTTGCTTTTATTAAATCAAAAGTTCCAAATTTTGATTTTAAAAATATTGATGTTGAAGAATTTGATATTATACCAATGTCAGTAGATGGAATTAAAGGATTTGTAAATAATCGTAAAAGATATTATAAATTTAAAAAAGAATTAAACATATCTGATGATTTTGATTTTGATGATGATATGGATTATTTTATTCCATCACAATCTATTGATTTTATGAGATTATGTTATATATTAGGATATTTCAATTCTAATGGTGAAAAATTAACCGAAATCGAAAATGACATTCGTAAAATTTACGATGAAATAGGGAAAACAGGAATTTCTAAGTCTTTTTCACGTTTAAGATTTGTTGATTATAATAAAAAGTTAGCAGAAGTAATTAGAAAAGACTTAAATCCTTCATTATTTCCATTTGTATTAGCTGCATTTTATAATCGTTATGATGAGATTAATAAAGGTATTATAAAAAGTCGTGAAAATGATATTGCCAAATTAAATACGGCTCGCAAGAAACTAGCACTTAAAAACATGGATACTAGCGAAGTTGAACAAACTTTAAAAATTATGAAGAAAAATTTAAAAAATTATGATTTAAATGATGTTATGAATTATATTAGTTATAATACATTTGAAATTAAAAAAGAAAATAAAGAAATTGAAAAAGTATTACCATATTTAATCGGTAATATTAATAATGAGGGATTTGAAGCTTTAAATAGATTATTAACAGCTGCTAAAAAAGTAGAAAAAAATAATTTATACGAATTTAAAGGTGAAGCTAATAATTTAGAATATGAATGGTTAAATAATGCTGATCCACTAAACCTAGTATTAGGTTACATAGTTGATTGTTGTGCTAAATATAAAGGTGCTGGAGAAGATATTATGATTCAAAGTATGACTAATCCTAACTTTAAAAACTTAGTTGTTTATAAGGGTAGTGAAGTACTTGCAAAAACAACAGCCTTTTATAATAATGATTATATTTTATGTAATAATATTGAAGTTTCTCGTAGTTATTTAGAAAGTAGTAAAACAAGTTATGATGATCTTGAAAAATTATGTTTAACTATTATTGAAGCTTTAACTATTCAAGCGAAAAAATTAGGTGTAAGTGAAGTTCGTATTGGTATGCTTAGAAATGACTTAGATTCTTTCATATTTGATTTAGGTATTGATGTTGAAAGAAGAAGATTACTTGATAATTATAAATTTAAAAACTATGAAGGTGACGCTAATAATGCATTTTATGGCCAAGCTATAGTTTATAAGAAATAGAGGGATAAATATGGGAATTAAAAAAATGAAAATAGGGAAAAAACTTGTAATAGGAAAAAATTGTACTGAAATTCCAATGAATAGATACTTTCAAGCAAGATTAAGTGAATTAATATTAAAAGAAGGACTAAAAAAAATTGGAAAATGTGCATTTGGTTATACTGATTTAAAAGAATTACATCTTCCAAATAGCCTTGAAGAACTAGGATATCGTGCTTTTGAAGGATGTGAAATTGAAAAATTAACATTAGGAAATAATTTAACAGTTCTTGAAGATGGCACTTTTTTAGACAATAGGCTTAATAACGTAAAATTAACTGAAAATATTAAGCAAATCAAAAAATATGTTTTTAAAAATAACTCTATTAAAGAAGTAGAATTTAATAATAATCTTGAATTCATTGGTGAACAAGCCTTTTCAAATAACCTTTTAACGAATCTTGAGATGCCAAATAGTGTTAAAGAAATAGGTATATATGCATTTGCTAATAATAAAATTGAGAATGTTAAATTTGGTGAAAATTATACAGTAATTGATTGTGGTACATTTAAAGGAAATAAACTTAAAAACATCAATTTAACAAATAATATTACCAAAATTGATGAAGATGCATTCGCATGCAACGAACTTGAAAGCTTAATATTACCAGAATCTGTTAAAGAAATTGGACCAGGAGCTTTTATGGAAAATTATATTACTGAATTAAATTTAAATCATAATATTAATAAAATACCTACTAATTCATTTTATAATAATAAAATAGAAAAATTAGAAATTCCATCAAATGTTCAAATTGTTGGTACTAATGCATTTTTCAAAAATAATATTAATGATTTAAAATTAAATGAAGGTTTAAAAATAATTGAAGATAGAGCTTTTAGAAATAATAATTTTACATATGTTGAAATACCTTCAACTGTTGTTAAAATTGGAACACAAGCTTTTGATTATATTGATGTTTTATGTAAAGGACAAATGGTTGAAAAAGAATTGGTAAGTGAATTTGGTAGTGAATTAATTCTTAAAATTGCTGACCTCAAAAATGCTGTTAAAAACATTAATTTTGATTTATTTTATCCAATTGAAGTTGAATTAATTCCAGCTGATAATGACTCATTAAAAGGATTTATAAATAGTAATAAGAAATATCGTATATTTGAAGAACAAGTTAATAAATCATTAAATGGTCGTCTTGAAGGTCTTGATTATTATAAAAGTTTCTTTAAATTAAATTATATATTTGGTACATTTAGACAAAATCCTAAAGCAATGGATGCAATTAAGGTTATATATCAAAATTTATCTACAGCTGATATTGAAAAAATGATGAGCGAAGTAAAACTTACTAAATTTGACAAAAAATTTGCAGACGTTATGATTAATGCAGCTTTAGAAGGTCATATTGAAGAATTAATTTATATTGTTCCTCATGTGTTTAACAACTTAGAATTAACTAAAAAAGGGATTTTAAAGATTAAAGAACTTGAAATAATGAAACTAAATAAAATGATTAAACATGAAGGAAAAATTGAATTACAAGACAAACTTAATGAACTTAAAAAGAATAAAAATAAAGTTGAATTAAAAGATGTTTTATCATATGTTAAAAATAATTTATTTGAAATTAGTGAAAAAAATAAAGAATTAGTTGAATATACGCCATTATTTAATGGTAATATTAAAAAATATGAAATGGCTAATATTGAAGAAATATTAAATAAAGCTAAGTTACAAAAAGAAAATAAATTTAATTTATTAACTGATAAGAAAAATGAATATAGTTATAAATGGCTTGATAATAAAGATCCACTAAATCTTGTTTTAGGATATTTAGTAAATTGTTGTGCTAAATATAAAGGTGCTGGAGAAGATATTATGATTCAAAGTATGACTAATCCTAACTTTAAAAATTTAGTTATTTATAAAGGTAGCGAAGTAGTAGCTAAATCAACAGCCTTTTATAATAATAATTATATTTTATGTAATAATATTGAAGTTTCTGATAAATATATGAAAAATAAAAATAATATGTTAGATGAAAAAAGAAAACTTTTAGAAATGATTGTAAAAGGACTTAAAGATCAAGCTGAAGCTATGAATCAAAATGGAAATAATGTAGATGAAATTCGTATTGGTATGTCTAGAAATGATTTAAATTATATTATTGAATTTGAGCAATATAATATTGAAAAAAATAATTTATTAAAAAATTATGAATTTAAACGCTATCAAGGTGATGCAAATAATAAAGCTTTTGGGCAAGCAATCATATATAAAAAATAGGTGATACAAGATGAATGAAGATCAAATTTTAATTATTAATCAACGTGAAGATCTTAAAAAATTAACTAAAAATACAAGAAAAATTATTTTTACAGAAGGTTTTATAACAATAGATTTTGAAAACTTGGCAGGAAAAAATATAAATGAAATAAACTTACCAAGTACTTTAGTAGAAATACAAGATTATGTTTTTGCTAATAATAATATTACAAATATTAATTTAGGTAATAATATTAAAAAACTTTGTCATGGTGCTTTTCAAAATAATAGTTTGAAAAACATTATAATTCCTTCACAACTTGAAGAAATTGGCCCAAGAGTTTTTAAGAATAATGAAATTGAAACATTACAATTAGGTGAAAATGTGAAGAAAATTTGTTATTCTGCATTTCAAGACAATAAACTTAAAAAAGTTATTATGAATGATAAACTAGAAGAAATAGGTAACAATGCTTTTTGTAATAATGAAATTAGTGAAATAGTTTTTAATAATAAAATTAAAAAATTATATTTTGGTATGTTTGATAGTAATAAATTAACCTCTATTAATTTACCAAAAAATATTGAAGAAATTCATAATGATGTTTTTGCAAATAATCAAATAACATCATTAGTTATTCCTGATACTATTAAAAGAATTGATTCAGGAGCTTTTAAATTAAATAAAATTAGTAACCTTGTTATCGGAAAAGGATTGCAAACAATTAGTGGAAGATGTTTTTATAGCAATAATTTAACTTCATTAGAAATCCCTAGTAATATAAAAACAATTGAAACAAATGCTTTTATGGATAATCAAATTTCTGAATTAAAACTTAATGAAGGATTAGAAAAAATCGGTCCTAGAGCATTTTATTTAAATAATTTAACAAGTGTTAAAATACCTAGTACGGTTAAAGAAATTGGTGTTGATGCCTTTAATCCTTGTGATATCTATATAAATGATATTAAAATTGATAAAAATTTAGTTGAAAAATATGGAACTAATTTAGTTTTAAAACTTGCAGATTGTAAGAAGGCTGTAAATAATCTAAACTATAATAATATTAATAAAGAAGCTATAGAATTAATTCCTGTAAATAATGATGATTTAAAAGGTCTTAATTTGAATATTAATAAATTTAATATTGTTTATAATGAATTAAAAATTAAATTACATGATAAAATTTCTTATGAAACATTATTTAAATTAGGATATATTCTTGGTGTATTTAAAGGTAATAAATTAGCATATGAAAATATTATTAAACTAGCACTTACTTTTAATGAAGATGAACTTAATAAAATTGCTAATCAATTTGAAATTAATAAATATGACCAAAAATTTGCAGACACTATAAATGTTGGCATTAAAAATTCTAATGATTATAATAGATTAGCATATATAATTCCAACATTTTATAATAATATAGATCGTATTAAAAAAGGTGTTTTAAAACAAAAAGAAAATAAAATTGCCAAATTAAATCAAAGTGTTAATGAAGGCAAAATAGAGTTAAAAGAAGAACTTGATTATCTTAAAAAAAATAAAAAACAAATAACTTTAGATGATGTTGAACAGTTCATTTTAACAAGTTTGTTTCAATTTAGCGAAGATAATAAAGAGTTATTTAAATACGCTCATTTATTTAATGGAAATATTAAAAAAGAAGATATTCCAGCAATTGAAGATATTTATGAAGAAGCTAAAAAACTTAAGGAAAGTAATCTTGCAACATTTGGTGAAACAATAGGTGATTATACTTATAATTGGGTTAATAATTCTGATCCTATTAATTTAGTTTTAGGATATTTAGTAAATTGTTGTGCTAAATATAAAGGTGCTGGAGAAGATATTATGATTCAAAGTATGACTAATCCTAACTTTAAAAACTTAGTTGTTTATAAGGGTAGTGAAGTAGTAGCTAAAACAACAGCCTTTTATAATAATAATTATATTTTATGTAATAATATTGAAGTTTCTGATGCTTATAATTTAAAAGCTGCTAGTAATGATAAAACAAAGTTATTAAATGTTTTTATTAAAGCTTTAAAAAAACAAGCTGAATTACTAAAAGTTGATGAGGTTCGTGTAGGAATGCTTAGAAACGATTTAATTAGACAAATTTTAGAAGCAAAATATGATATTGAGCGTGATGAATTACTTTCTAATTATAAATTTAAGAACTACATGGGAGATGCTAATGAT
>CAJGDV010000066.1 GCA_904502155.1 uncultured Bacilli bacterium | reverse complement strand
TTTTTTGTAACATAGTTACTACCCCCTCTTAATTGCGTATATTATACTACAAATTATTCTTTTTGTAAAATTAAGCTCTATATATTTTATTTATTATTTTTTTTCCTTCATTTATTTTATCCATATAAAATCTTTCATTAGAACTATCAAGTTTTACATCATACTTACCTAATTCTTCTTTTAATAATTTTAAATAATTAGTATCATTAATAATTTCAATATAATCTTCTATTTTCTCATACTTATCTTTAAACTCACCTAATGATAATTTATTATTTAAAAAGATATTAAATAAATAATTATTATAATGTGTATAAGAATTACTGTTTGCAAAATAAGAACAAGAATAATCATAAAGTGGTGCTAATCTATTATTAGTATTATCTATTAAATAATTATATCCAGTTCTATCTACTTGCATCATAAATAAATCAAGTGCTGTCATTTTTATAATATCCTCAAGTAATTTATCACTTTTAATTTCATCTACATTATCATATAAATCATAAACTCTTTTATATTCAATATTATCCTTTTTAAAATTAGGACTCATATAATATGTATAATTGTCTTTTTTACATAGACCATATTTTGCAGTATCAAGGTTTAAACTTTCTGCAATCATTTGTCCCATTATTTCATGATATTTATTAAAATTACTTTTAATATAATAATATTTACCATCAACTTTAGCCCAGTTTCTTAATCTTTCCTTTTCATTTTCATCTATTTTGATTTCACTAGCCCAATTAGCATCTCCATTATAAAAATTTGATTCATCTATTATTATCATTATCTCACCATCCTTTTAAGAATTTTAGAACCTTCTTCAAATTCTCTTTCAATATGTTTTTCTTCTTTTTTAGATAGTTCTATTTCATATTTTAAAAGTTCATTTTTTAAAAGTGTTAAATAATCTTTATTTAATATAATATCCATATATTTAACAATTTCAGGATAATCATTCATAAATCTTCCTATTGCATTTTCTGTCATATAAACATTTCTAATACAGTTTCTATATGCAATATATCCTAATGCTAAATCTAAGTAAGAATAAGAATAATCATAAAGTGGTGCTAGTCTTAATTTATCATTTTCTTTTACAAACATTAAATTAACATTACATCTATCTGTTTGCATCATAAAAATATCTAAAGCATACATCTTCAAAAGATCATGCTTTAAATCGTTATTTACTATATCTAATATATCTTTTCTATTATTTAATTCTGTTTGATATATTTTAAGATATTCTTTTCCTGGTTTTTTAAAGTTTTCTGTCATATATTTATTTTTTCTTTTATATTTTCCGATTTCATAATGTGCTGTATCTAGATTTAAACTATCAGCTATTATTTCTCCTATTATTTCATTATAATTATGTATATCTTTAATATAATAATATTTACCATCAATATAAGCCCAGTTTTTTAATCTATTTTTTTCATAGTCTTCTACACCTATTTTATTTTGCCAGTCTGTACATGTTTTTTTGTTGTAGAAGTCTTCTTTGTTAATAGTTTTCATTTAGACTCCCCCTTTTTCTTTTGTGTAATAATATACCATAACTTTAAAAAATTGTAAAATTAAAAGAGTCTTATAAGACTCTTCTTGTTTCTAATAATTTAATGGCTTCTTCTTTATAATTTTTAATTCTTATTTTTTCATAATCATCTTTGTTTTCATCAAAATAAACAATAAAAGTACTTTTAATTTTTGTATCCGTATATTTTTCAATTAAATACTTATAAATATTTAGTTGAAGACAATAATGATTGTAATTACAATCTTCAATGTTATCTAATGGACTTAGCATTTTTTTAGATCCGAAACTATTTCTTTTAATTTCTTTATTAGTTTTATAATCAATTAATATTAAGCCTTGTTTTTCTTTATCATAAAGTAAATTATCAATGCTACCTGCAACATCGTATTCACGGCTTCCTACGATAAATTCATCAGCAAATACTTCTAGATTGTGTTTGTTTTCTTCATAAAATTTTAAAGCTTGTTTACTGCTTTTTTCAAAGGCTCTTTTTAATCTTTCAATATCAATTTCTTCTATTTCTTCATAGTTTGGTAAAACAACTTCTCCGTTCCATAATCCTTGTGCATATTCATGAACTAAAGTACCTTTAATAGTTGAAAACAAGTTTTCAATTCGCCAGTTTTCTAATATTTCTTCTTTATCTACGCCATATTTAATAGCTTGATTAAAAGCTACTTTATCCTTATCAAAAGGATTAGTATAATCATGAATTAAAGTTGTAACACTAGTACCTACTCTAACTCCATCTAATTCATAGTGATGATCATCACTAAAAAATTTATATCCACTAAAATATTCTCTTAACTTTTCCATAAAACCACCAAAATCATAATAGCACAAAAAAAGGACCATTTCTAGTCCTCTCCTTCTTTTAGCATATTAGTTATAAAAATTCCATAGCCCTTTAAAGGATCTCCCACAACGACGTGTGTTACGGCTCCAATAATTTTATTATCTTGAATAATTGGAGAACCACTCATACCTTGTACTATACCACCAGTTTTGTTAAGTAAAATAGGATCTGTAACTTTAAAAATAATATTTTTTGTATCACCTTTATTTATTTTAGTAATATTTATTTTATATCTTCCTTTTGTATTTCCTTCTAAAACAGTAATTATTTCTGCTTCACCTAATTTAATTTCATCTGGATTTGCAACTTTATAAAGGTTATTATCTTTTATACTATTAATACTACCGAAAATACCTTTATTAGTATTTTCATTAATATTACCTATAACTTCATCTTTGTTATATCTTGCATTTTTTTCACCTGGATAGTTATTAGTACTTTTTTTAATATCAATCACTTCTGACTCGAATATCGTTCCAGCACTAATATCGACTAATTTTCCAGTTTGTGAGTCAATTATTTCATGACCTAATGCTCCAAATAATTTTGTGTTAGGATCTATGTATGTTAGTGTACCAATACCTGTAATTTCATCTTTAACATATAGTCCGGTTTTACAAATATTATTTTCTTTTTTTAAATTTAATGTTGTTTGATATGTTTGATTTAATCTTTCATAATTAATATTAACTTTATCACAATTTTCATTTGCTACTTTAATTAAGTCGTTAACATTATCTATGTTTTTATCATTAATTTTAGTTATTATGTCTCCAGGTTTAATTTGTGATTCTCCTGCTATGTCTTCGTTACCTACTTTATAAGTTCCGACAACTAAAACTCCTTTGCTTTTGATGTTAATACCAATATTGTCACCACTAGCAATTATGTAGTCTGAATAGGCATTAATAGTAGTTGGAATAAATAATGCTATTAAAAGAAGTTTTTTTGGTATTCTCATATGCTATCAACTCCTTTTAGACTACATTTTTAGTATGCTCTATTTTTTAAGATATATACATATCCTGCTCCTATGATTCCTACCATTAGAACGTGGATAGCTATCCAACAGCAATTATTTTGTTCATTCATTTTTGCTCAACTCCTTATAATTATAGTTTTATCATTTTATTTCAAAATATACTTGTACAATTTACAAATCACTATTGATTAGTGCTATTTTTTATTTTATAATGAAACTAAATAAATGGAGGTTTATATGAATAAAGAATTATTACAAAAAATTATGGAACTATCTAAAAAAGATATTACACTTGAAAAACTAGTTACAGAACTAGGTTTAAGTGAACTTGAAATATTAGGTCTTATTAATGAATTACAAAAACAAGGCGTTAATATTACAAAATTTGCTGGGGATGATGGAATCCACTTTCTAAATAAAGGTGATATTACAAATCAAATGGATAATTTTTATACTATTAATATTCCAGAAGATGAATTTAAATTTGCCCTTATTTCAGATACTAGATTAGGAAGTAAAGCACAACAACTTTCAATCTTAAATGATATTTATAAGAAAGCTGAAAGTATGGGGATTAAACATATTTTGCATTGTGGCAATATTAGTGAAGGTATTTATCCGATAAATAATCAATATGCTGATAGTGTATTTAAAAATGATACTAATATGCAAGCTATGTATATAATTGAAAATTATCCTTATATTGAAGGAATTAATACTTACTTTTTATGTGGTTCTAAAGATCAAACACATTTAAAGAAAAATAAAGCAGATATTGGTAAAATAATTACTTCTAATCGTGATGATATGATTTATCTTGGTAATGATAGATGTATTTTAAATATTAAAAATGCAACAATTGATATGAGATGTGTGAAAGCTAAGAAAACGTATACTGTTTCATATCGAGCACAAAAAATGATTGATGCTATGCGTAGCGAGGATGTTCCTAATATTATGCTTTATGGTGGTCTTCTACAAATGGAATCATTCAATTATAGAAATGTTCGCCTTATTTCAGCACCATCTTGCTGTGCTAGTACGAACGAAATGATTAATAATGAACATAATAATATTGTTGGCAACTGGTTTGTAACTGTTAAATTTGATGCTAAAGGTAATATTGTAAGTATTATTCCTATTAGTAGTACTTATTATAATACAAATAAAGATGATTATTTGAATGCTAAAACTCTTATAAAAGGTGGTAAATAATATGAACGGTGAAGTTGCTTATAAATTTTATAATTTACTTAAAAATGGTATGACACTTGATGAAGTAAAACAATTACTTAATATGAGTGAAGTTGAAGTTATGGGGACAATTGAATTATGTAATATATATGGTTATCAAATTGATTTTGTTGCCCATCCTACTAAAGGATATGTTATAAAAAAATTAAATAATAAAAAAATAAATAAAGATATTAAACCAAATATGGATGAACTTAATCATATAAAATTATGTATTGTATCTGATACTCATTTAGGTAATATTCATCAACAATTACATCTTTTAAATAATGTTTATGAAGAAGCTTATAAACGTGAAATTGATACTGTACTTCATTGTGGTGATTTGGTTGATGGTGATTATTTAAGTATAAGAAAAGAACAAGGAAGACAATGTTTCCTATTTGGATTTGATCAGCAATGTGGTTATGTTGTAGACATGTATCCTAAAATAAAGGGTATTACAACTAATTTTATTTTAGGTAGTCATGATGAAACACATTATAAAAATGGTGGTGCTACTATTGAAAAATGGCTTCCAAAATTAAGAGATGATATGATTTTCTTAGGTCAAGATACTGGTAACATAAATATTGATAATGTAAAAATAATGTTAGACCATCCAGGTGATGGTTCAGCTCAAAGTTTATCATATAAACCTCAAAAAAGAATTGATAATATGGAAGCAGGATTTAAACCTCATATTTTATTAATTGGTCATTATCATAAGAGCTATTATTTTAATTATCGTAATGTTAATACTATATTAGTTCCTAGTTTATGTGATATAACTCAGTTCCAACATAAGAAAATAATAACAAATGCTATGGGGGCATATTTTATAGATATATACGCTGATAAAAAAGGTAATATTCACTACTTTGTTCCAGAAGAAATGGTTTTTGGACCAAAAGATATGTGGGATGAAGTTGGTAAAGATAGCAAAAAAGTTAAACAATTAAAAATAGGATAATAAAAAAACTCTTCTATTTTATAGAAGAGTTTTATAATGCCTATTTTTTTTTATAAGCTTATGCTATAATTTTATTAAGATAGAAAGGAGGTATTTATGAAAAAAAACAAAAAATTAATTATAATAGGTATAATTTCTATAATAATAATTTCATGTGTACATATTTTTAAACTTGAAGGTAACGATATATGTGGATTTTATATAATCAAATCAAAAAACCCTGATTATAAAATAAATGGAGGATATTTTACTATATCAGCTGATGCAATGGATAAGTGGTTTTCGACTTTTTCCGTACAAAGAATAGATCAAGATATTTATTTAAATGTTGAATCACAAACTCTTAATTTATGCTATAAAGACAAATGTGAGTTTAGATCTTCAAGTGGAGTTAATATAACAGAAGACAATATAAATGAAAAAAAAGTAACTGTATCATCTCCAAAAATGAAATATAAAAATTCAGGTTTTACATGTTTAAATTTTTTCTCAAATCCTATCGATGACATTATAAATCTTGGTGAGGATTTAAAAAATTATAGTTTAGAAACAGTATATAGATATAAAGACGGAACAATGAAAACAGAAAAAATAGAATTAGAATTTGAATACAAAGAAATTAGTAAAGGATGCACTATTTGTTCAGGTTCTGCTAATGGACCAAGAGGAATTGTTAAGGGAATCATAAGTTCAATATTTTAATAACAAATAAAACGACATTTAAATGTCGTTTTTAAATTAAAAAAGTGCGCAAAACACCTTATGTTTGCACACTGAAATACTAAACTAAATTAATAAAAAATCAAAAAATATAATAAATAGAGAAAATAAATAAATAATAAAAATCCGACAATATAATGGTTTAAATAAATATAATTTTTGGGCTTATTTCATAATAGATAGATTGGACTAATTTTTTTATCATTATGATTATATTTATTTAGAATAATTTTTTTAAAATAAAATAATATATATATTATAATTTTATAAAACTTTGGGCTCGTTTCATAAATATTTATAGTTAACCTTAAAACTTTGGGCTGATTTTAATTTTAACTTCTTAAGTAAGATTTTGGGCTTATCTTACTTACACTTTAATTATACCACTTATATTTTTTTATTCAATACTATTTATTATATTTTTTTAAATTTGACATTTACTCTGTCAACTCGAATTCTTTTAGTTC
>CAJGDV010000065.1 GCA_904502155.1 uncultured Bacilli bacterium | reverse complement strand
CTACTTTTAGATCATTATCACCATAAGTAAATGTATGAATTAAATCAGGTTTTCTACTATAGTCATTTGTTTTTGAATATAATGTTCCATTAAAATTATCACTTACTTCTTTGATATCAAATTTACTTAATTTAATAGAAGTTAAATTATTAAGTTTAGCAAATTCAGTATAAGCAACATATGCCCCATAACTAGTCCAGTGATGATCTAAATAATAAAACATTTGATATTTCTTATTAGTCTCTTTTAAACTATCATATAGATCAATTTTTTTATCTATTTTTAAATTATTATATATATAATTTATCGTTTCCATTTCATCATATGTTGGTGCGTTTTTAGGAAGTTTATCATCATTTATTGTAATACTTGTTGGAACAATCATAACATTTAAATCAATATTAGTTGTTTCATTAAATTCATTTATTTTTTTAATAATTTTATCGTTGTTTTCTGGTTTGTCATATTTTTGAAGTAAGTAATTATCTTTACCTAAATAAACACCATTTTGACTTTGTTTACCAAGTAATTTATCAAAATTTAATTTAATACTCATAAATGTATTTCTAAATGGGAATTGGTCTGTAAGCATGCTTTCAAAATCACTTATAAATTCGCCTTCTAATAATCTTTTAAATGTAAATTTAGATTCAGTTTGTAAGTATCTATTTTCATTTTCTGAGAATTCTTTTTTTTCATTTATTAATAGCATAAATGTAAACAAAGTAATTATTAATAAAATAATACTTGTTATAATTTTATTGAATTTCATAGTATCACCTCAAAATCTAAAATATAAAAATGGATTATAAGTATCAGCTACTAGGTATGCTAAAGAAATAATAAATAAAACTAAATAAGATATTGTTATTAAAGTATTACTAATATATTTATTTTTAATATTTAATATTTTTTCTTCAATGATATGATATATAGGCATTGAAAAAATAGTTGCTATTATTAAAATTATAAAATAATTTTTAAAATAAAATAAGAAATTACTATCTATAAATTTAGTATTAATGCCTAAAATAATTTTAAAATAATCTTTAAGCATTGTCATATCATCAAATGCAAATATAATCCATCCTATTAAAACAAAAATAAGTGTATAAATATGTTTTAACCATTTAGGAAATTTATCTATAACATCTTTTAAAATAAATTTTTCAATTAATAAGATAATCCCATAATAAACACCCCATAAAATGAAATTCCATTCAGCGCCATGCCAAATACCTGTAAGTAACCATACAACAAATATATTTCTAATATTTAATATTTTGTTTACTCTAGAACCACCTAATGGTATATAAACATAATCTTTAAAAAATGATGATAAAGATATATGCCATCTACGCCAAAAATCGGTAATACTTGTTGCTATATATGGATAATTAAAGTTTTCTAAATAAGTAAAACCTAACATTTTACCCATTCCTATTGCCATATCAGAATATCCTGAAAAGTCAAAGTAAATTTGGAATGTAAAAGCTATTATAGCTAATAAACCAAGAGATTGTGTTACTTCATTTACTGGCATATTAGTTATTAAAGTAAATAAATAACCTACGTTATTTGCAATTAATACTTTTTTAAATATACCTCTAAGCAGTCTTAAAAAGCCTTCACTAAATTTATTATAATTAATTTCTCTTTTATGAAGTTCTTTTGCTATTGTTTCATATCTTACAATTGGACCTGCAATTAATTGTGGGAACATTGATACATATGTCATAAAGTTTAAAAAGTTTTTTTCTGGTTTAACTTCTCCTCTATAAACATCAATACTATAACTCATTGTTTGGAATGTATAAAAACTAATTCCAATTGGAAGACCTAATCTTAATAATGGAATATATATATTAAAAATATCATTGATATTTTTAATAATAAAATCAATATATTTAAAGAATCCTAATAATGATAAATTAACCATAATAGAAAAAATCAAAAATAATTTTTTCTTTTTAGGATTATCTTTATTTTTATAAATCATCAAGCCATTAAAATAATCAACAACTGATGAGAAAACCATTAACACAATATATATTGGTTCTCCCCATGCATAAAATATTAAACTAAATATTAATAAAATAATATTTTTATATTTGAATGGAACAATAAAATAAAGTAATAAGAAAAATGGTAAAAAGAAGAACAAAAAAGGTATGCTACTAAATACCATTTATTTAGTGCATCCCTTTATTTTTTCTACAGCATTTGATGCATTATCTGAAACTACATAAATGATATAGTTATTGTATTCTTCTTTTTCGCTATTTTTTATTTTTTTAACTTCTTCTGGAAAATATCCTTGATCCCATGATTTTTTATATTGTTCAATAAAATATTCTGTTTCTAAAAGTGCAGCGTCATAATCGCCTTTAACTTCAAATACAGCATAAACATCAGCATTATTAGAAGATTTATCTACATATACAGATGCATTTTTAAAAACACTTGTATCAATATTATAAATACCTTCAAGTTCATTATTACTAAGTTTCATACTGCCTTTAAAGTCAGTTTTAATCATATCGTTTATTTTTTTGATATCTAGTTCTTTATTACCACATCCAGTAATCATAAAAACTGTTAATAATAAAAATATAATCTTTTTCATAACTATTCTCCTACTCTATAATTAGATTATACCAAATATATGCAATTAAAAAAAGTGCTTATTATTAATAAAGTAAATATTATTATTAAAATAAAAAGCATAAGAAATATTTTGTAGACTTAATTTTCTTTTTATTAATATAAAATTAAGCCATTTTATATCTTTTTTAATTTGTTTCAAATTAAAATAATTTATATTTCCATTTACAATAATACTAATTGGTGATGATAGTTTATTTTTTATAATAGTTAATTCTTTTTTAGAATTAACCATACATGATTGTATATCTTCTATGTTAATTAAACCTAAATTTTTAGCAAGTTCTTCTAAAGTTATATTACTTCTTTTTAAATTTTTAAAATTTATTTTCCCATTTTCAATTATTTCTATTTGGTCAGAATTAAAAAACAAATAAAAATTTTTATAATTGTTTGTTAAATAATTAATTATTTTATCTAATAAAATAATTATTATTAATGAAATAAATGAACTTGAAAAACTTATTTTATTTAATATAAAATTAAATAAAAATAAGGAAGATAAAAAACATAATACGGTATTATCTTTTATATATTTATATATAAATTTTAATATAATTAGGGAAATTATAACTTTAAAAATCATTGTATCACCTTTATATTATGGGATGTGTATTTTTTTTTATTCATTTAAATATAATTATTTAGGTGATATAGTGAAATTTTTTTTAAAATCTTTTTTAATAACAGTTAGTAGTGTTATTTTCTTAGTTTTTGTTTTTACGATTTTAAGTTATTTTAATATAATAAAATATAGTAAAGTAACAAGACTTTTTATTCTCCTTTTTAGTATTTTTATTGGAGGTTTTTATCTTGGTAAACATAGCATTAAAAAAGGATGGTTTAATGGCTTTAAATTAGGTTTTTGTCTTGTTATGGTATCATTGATACCAACTATCATTTTAGATGGATTTAAAGTATCTTATTTAGCTTATTATGGCATTATTTTATTTATGTCTATATTATCTTCATGTATTGGAATAACACAAAAAAAAGAAACTACTTAGTTTCTTTTTTATTATATTTATTTATAAAGTCTTCTCTATATTCTAAAATAGTATCATTTTCAATTGCTTCTCTAAGTTCTTCAGTTAATTTAATTAAGAATCTAATATTATGAATTGAAAGTAATCTTCCACCGTTAGTTTCATTAGCAGCAATTAAATGTCTAACATAAGCTCTTGTAAAGTTTTTACATGTATAACAGTCGCATCCTTCTTCAATTGGAGTAAAGTCTTCTTTAAATTTTTGGTTTTTAATATTTATTTTACCATTTCTTGTAAAGGCATTTCCATGTCTTGCAAGTCTTGTTGGAAGAACACAGTCAAACATATCTACTCCCCTAATAACACCTTCAATAATATCAATAGGATCACCAACACCCATTAAATATCTTGGCTTATCTTCAGGAAGGAATTCTATTCCATCTTCTACCATTTTATACATTACATCTTTACCTTCACCAACACTAGTACCACCAATACTATATCCATCAAAAGGTAATTTACTAAGTTCTTTAGCACACCAATGACGAAGATCAGTATATTCACTACCTTGAACTATACCAAATAAAGATTGATTAGGATTATTATGAACAGCTAAACCTCTTTTAGCCCATCTTAATGTTCTTTCACTACTAGCCTTAGCATACTCATAACTAGCAGGATATGGAATACATTCATCAAAACTCATTGCAATATCACTATCTAATTTATTTTGAATTTGAATAGATAATTCTGGAGTTAAAAATAATTTTCTTCCATCAATATGACTTTTAAAATTAACTCCTTCTTCTGTAATATCTTTAGGTTTTGCTAAAGAGAATACTTGGAAACCACCAGAGTCTGTTAAAATTGGTCCGTCCCAGTTCATAAATTTATGTAGTCCACCAGCATGATCTACTACATCTTCTCCAGGTCTAAGCCATAAGTGATATGTATTAGATAAAATAACCCCTGGATTCATTGCTTTTAGTTCTTCTGGCATTAATGTTTTAACATTAGCAAGAGTTCCTACAGGCATAAACATTGGTGTATCATATGTTCCATAATTTGTATGTAGTTTACCTCTTCTTGCTTTAGTACTATTTTCTTTTTTTAATAGTTCGTATTTAATTTTCATAAATACCCCTCCTTGACAATAGTAATTATATAGTAAATAAATTAAAATTGCAATTTTTAAATTAATTATTTTTATTTATTCCAATACTAGTTACTAATTGTCCTTCATTAAATTTAATATTAGGATTAAATTTGCTAATTATTTTTTTGTTATTAATATCATATTCATAAATATTTCCATCTTTACCAACAGGAGTGTAATAATACAATTTATTATTAAAAACTAAAATTCTATGTACTAATAAATTGTTGTTATTATCATCTATTAAATCACTACTTATTATGTTTAAATCATAATCATAAGTTTCTAAAAATGTTTTATTCCCATCATATTTTATATAATAAATATAGTTATCATCATACATAAAATGTGCCATTTTATTATTAGTTAAACTAGTTTTAATTTTTTTATCTATTTCATAATTATTGAGATTTAATTTTATTAAATAACTCTCTTCTTGTTTAACATTATTATATAAGTAATTATTTTTTATTACTCCTTCATAATCAGTTGCATCTATTTTATTTATAAATTTATCATTGTATTCTTTCTTATTTATTTTTTTAGTTTCTAAATCTATAGCATAACTTTTGAAATTAGTTGCATCATTAAACATCTGATAACCATCAATATATAATAAATTCTTATCAAAATCATATGCACCTTGATTATAATAAACTTCTAATTCATAACACTCATTATCCACCAGAACATAATGATAATATGAATCATTTTCTTTTAAACCGACATTTATAATAAAGGCTGGACCTTTATTAGTTTCTATTATTGAATCTACTCTTCCTTGGCATAAATTATTTTTATTTGTTTTAGGATTTTCTATTTTATTTAATATATTATTTTTATAATCATACTCATACCTATATGTTCTATCTGTTGGAAAAACATATATTTTTCCCTCATCATCAACATAAAGAACATTATATATATTTTTGTCTAAAACCACTTCTTTTTTTGTTTCTTTTTTTTCATCAACTAGAACAATTTTTGAATTATAATTTGGTTTAAATGCACTAGATACTAAAAAAGCATATTTATAATTTATACTATCATTATTATTTTTATTTAGTGAAATAATTACACATCCAATTATAATAAATATAATTGTAAATTTAATAAGTCGTCGCATATGTTAAGTTATTACTTGAAGTTATATCGTTAGGATAAACTCCAAATCCTCCATTATAATCTAGGTTAATTGTTGTGATTGCATTATAAGCACACCATACTAATTGAGAACAGTTATAATTGTCAGTGGTTTCACACGATTTATTTGCCCAAAAAGCATCATTATATGGCCTTGATAGTAATGCTAATTCCCTAGCCCAATCAGCAGCACCAAGTTTTTGGCTATTTGTTGCTGAACTGACAATATAAATATCCGTTTCGTTTTGTACAACAGTTACAAATTGAGATTCAATAACTCTAGTATAATAATTACTTCCTGGAGCTTCTGCTATTTTATCGTTTGAAACATAAATTCCAACATGACCATGATTTATTCCAGAAGTTACTGCTGGGGTATAAAATATTGCTCCTGGTAATGCAGTTCCTAAACTAGTATAATTATATGAACTTCGTGATATATTAATTTTGTTATTAGTTACTTCTTCTATTAATTTATCAAGCACTTCAGATTCAGTATATTCTCCTTTAATTAAGTTAATTTTGTTTTTAATAAATTCAATATCTTGTTCAACTATTTTAGAAAAAAATTCATATTTCTTTTCTAGTTCTTCTTTTGTTTCAGCATTAACAATACATACATTAATAAAAAAACTAGACATTAAAAATAAAATTATAATCATTTTTTTCATTTAACTACCTCCTAAGTTTATTATATGATAAGTAAAAAAAAAAAGCAATGTAATTGCTTTTTTATGCCTATTTCATTTGTTTAGACATTAATTTCATCATTTGATTAACTTGTTTTTGACTTGGAGTTCTTCCCATTTGTGTCATCATTGTTTTAATCATTT
>CAJGDV010000064.1 GCA_904502155.1 uncultured Bacilli bacterium | reverse complement strand
TTAATTTTAACTTCTTAAGTAAGATTTTGGGCTTATCTTACTTACACTTTAATTATACCACTTATATTTTTTTATTCAATACTATTTATTATATTTTTTTAAATTTGACATTTACTCTGTCAACTCGAATTCTTTTAGTTCTCCATCTTTAGAAACAATTTTACTTATTTTTTCTTCTGCATCTTTTAATTCTACATCGCATTCTTTTATTAATTTCATTGCTTCTGTATATTTATTTATTGATTCATCTAGATTAATTTCATCTTGTTCTAATTCTGATACTATTTTTTCTAATGCTTTCATTTTTTCTTCAAATTTCATTTTATTCACCATTAATTTCCTTTACATTTACTAATACATTTCCATCTTTAAGTTTTACATTTAATTCATCATTTACTTTTATATTATGTACTGAATTTAAAACTTTATTATCTTTTTTTGTAATACTATATCCTCTACCTAATATAGCTATTGGATTTAGGATTTCTATTTTTTCTAATATTATTTTAAATTTATTTTGTTTTATTAATAATATATGATTAATATTTTTATTTAAATTATCATTATAATTTTTTAATTCTTTCTTATATTTTTCTATTTTATTTATAGGATTTAAATATTCTATTTTTTGTTTAATATTATTTACCTTATTTATATTGTTTTTTATAATTTGATTTGATATAAGATTAATTTTTTCATTTAAATTTTGTAATTTTACATTATAATTATTAAGTTTATTATATGGGCTTAAATATAATACTTTTTGACTTAGATTAATAAAAGTATTTATTGTTTTTTCCATTTTTTGATTTAATAATGTAATTATTTTTTCATTTACTATGTCTAGTTTTTGTATTTTATTTTCTATTATCATCATTGGATTTTTGATGACATACGAATTTTTTATATTTTCTAGTTTTAGTTTTTTATGTTCTATTTTTTTGTTCATGCTTTCGTTTAATCTTATTTTAAATTGATCAAAATAATTAATCATGTCTTTTAAGTTTGGTACAGCTTTTTCAGCTGCTCCTGTTGGTGTTTCTGCCCTATAGTCAGCTACAAAGTCTGCAATAGTAAAATCTACTTCGTGACCTGTTCCGCTTATTACAGGTATACTACATTCAAAAATAGCACGTGCTACAATTTCTTCATTAAAAGGCCAAAGATCTTCAATAGATCCTCCCCCACGACCAACAATAAGAACATCTAAATTATAATTTTCTGCAAGTTTTATATTTCTTACAATATCTTCTTTAGCATTCTCACCTTGAACTAAAGAAGGAAAAACAATTACCTCAGTTTTATTACATCTTCTTTTAATAGTAGATAAAATATCTCTAATAGCAGCTCCTGTTGGTGCAGTAACTACCCCTACTCGTTTAGGAAAAACAGGAATAGGTTTTTTATGTTTAGGATCAAATAATCCTTCCTTTTGTAAGTCTTGTTTTAACTTTTCAAAAGCAACATATAAATTACCTATTCCATCTTCTTTCATATCATCAATATATATTTGATATGCTCCCGTTTGCTCAAAGACACTTATTTTTCCAACAACTAACACTTTGCTTCCTTCTTGTGGTTTAAAGTTTAACTTTTTAGCATTAAAATTAAACATTATAGCATTAATTTTGGATTTTTCATCTTTCAATGAAAAATACATATGTCCTGTTGAATGTGCTTTAAAGTTTGATATTTCACCTTTTA
The DNA here is from genome assembly GCA_904502155.1 of uncultured Bacilli bacterium. Classification (GTDB taxonomy): domain Bacteria; phylum Bacillota_I; class Bacilli_A; order RF39; family UBA660; genus CAJGDV01. The sequence goes on along the minus strand of CAJGDV010000064.1, from coordinate 5,093 downwards.
GAAAAACATTTTTAAGATTATTATCAATATCAAATTTATACTTAATATATTTAGTTAGCGAACTAACTGTAAGGTACTCTTTTTCGTTCATAAATACCCCCTATTTGTTATGATATACTTTGTCTAATACTCCATTAATCATTTTTCTTACTTCATCATCACTATATGTTTTTGCAAGTTCTACTGCCTCATTAATTGCTACAATTTCAGGTGTTTTAGTATACATAAGTTCATATATACCCATTCTTAAAATAGCTTTGTCAGTATTACCTAATCTATTAATTTTCCATCCATTTAAATATTTATTAGCAAGTTCATCAATATCGTTTTTATAAGTTACTACTCCGTATACGATTTCTTTAACAAACTCATTATCAATTTCTAATGATTCTTTAATTAAATCTTCAACATTAAATTCCATTTCATTTGCTTCATAAACATTTATTTGGTATAAAATTGTCATTATTTTTTTTCTTAATTCACTTCTATTAATTTGTTCCATAAAAATCACCAAACTAATTATATCATATAAGGTAAATAAAAAAAATAAGCAAATGCTTATTTTAATTTATTTTATATAATAATTCGATAATAGTTTTATTTTTGATTTTATATATAAATGAATTAGAAATAATAATAGTAATAAATAATATAATAAGATTAAAACTTATAGCTATAATATAGTTATTTTTAAAAATATTATAATTATATAAAGCAATTAAATTATTTAATATTGAAGTTTTAATAATAAAACTTATAAATAAATTAAATAATGATATACACAATATTTCTAGATTAAAAAGTTTTTTAATCGTATAAAAAGATATGTTTTGTAACTCTAATATTGCAAATTCATTTTTTCTTTTATTTAAAATATAAATATTTAAATTAATAATTTCAGCAATAAATATTACTAAAAAAATCAAAAAAATTATTTTACTAATTTTAATAGTATTTAAATTTTTATTAAAATTATTATATATATTTATACTTTCATTACTATTTATAATAAAACCATTTTGATAAAGAGATTCTAACTCTTTTTTTGTTGGCTTTTCTATAAATATTATTGATTCAGGATAAAATAAATCCTTACTTAAAGTATAATTTTTATTAAAAGAAATAATATTTTTATTATTTTTAAAGTAGCCTACTATTTTAAATTGCTGATTATTTATTGTAATATTTTTATTGACTTTATTTTTGATATTCTCAGAAACTATTATTTCATCATTATTTTTAGTATTTCTACCATCACTTATTTCGTAATTATAATTTGTAAAATAAATATCAAATTCAAAAAATTGGTTAATTTCATTATCTACTGTTTTGTATAAATTATACTTTTTAATTTTAAATTTATTGAGCTCATTTTCATTAAATGAAATGAATTCAAATGAATTATCAATTTTATTAATTTTAATCTTTTTTATTTCAATAAATTCATTATTTATTGTTTTATGTATATCATTATAAGGATTATAACAAATTATATTGAGACAAATTAACATTTCTGATATACACACAATATTAATTAAACTAAAAAAGAAATATTTTAAACTATTATGCTTAATGTTTTTAAAGATATATTTAAATAAATTTTTATTTTTTGTATTATTTTTTTTATATTTAGTTTCTAATTTTAATTTATTTTTTTCATTAAATAGTTTATCTGCGATAATTTCACCATTGCTTAACTTAATTAATCTATCATATGTTATTTCATCTTCCAATAATTTATGTGTTGATATAATTACTAATGTTTTTTTACTAATTTCTTTTAAAAGTTTTAATATTTCAATACTATTATTATGATCTAAATTAGCAATTGGTTCATCACATAGTAAAATTTTTGGTTCATGTAATAATGCTCTGATAATTGATACTTTCTTTTTTTCTCCACCTGATAGTTTTTCAACTTTCCTATTTTTTATTTCATATAAGCCAAATTGGTTTAATAAATTATTAATTTTATTATCATCTATATTAATATTATTTAAATCAAATGGCATTAAAATATTTTCATAAATTGTATTTTTATCTATCAAATCATAATCTTGAAGTACATATTGAATATTATCTTTTAAAAATTTATTTATATTACCGTGTGTTGGTTTATCTAATCCTGCAATAATATTCAACAATGTTGTTTTACCACTTCCACTTTTTCCAGATATTGCAACTAGACCAATCTCATCAAATTTTAAATTTATGTTTTTTAGTGCAATTTTATTATAAAAAGGATATTCTTTTGTTATATCATTTAATTCTATCATATTTACTCCTGTCATATATAATATCAATAATTGGCTTTTTAAAAATTATTTTTAATAAAATAATTTGAATTGAAAATGTTGTTATGGTAACAATTGATATTATTAATACGATGATTTTAGTATTTAATATAAATGGATTTTTTATAAAAGGATTATTCCCAAATATTGGGATAATAAAGGAATTAGATATTGTTGCATATAATAATATATTGATAATAATTAATAATATTGATAATATTATTAATTTAAACATATGCAATTTATATATTTCTTTTCTTGAAACACCCTGTGATAATAAAATTCCAATCGCTTTTTTAAATTCATTTAATTCGCTATAAAAATAATTAATCATAATTATTATTGATAAAACTAATATAATATAATTTATAATTTTAAAATTATTATAGAAAGTATTAATTCTATTACTATATTCTCTAACATATGGAACGTATGGTGTAGTTATCTGATATTCATTATTTTTTGATACTTCTAATAATGTTTGTTTAAATTTATTCATATCTTTAGATAAAAAACCATCTAATATTGCATAGTCAGAAACATATGTATCTATAATATTATTAGATAAGTAGCCAAAAGTATCATTATCACTACTTGTTAATGTTTCTGCTGATACACCTATAATTTTTACATTTTTATAAATTTTTTTGTTTGTAATTTGATTTATATAATTTGTAGTGGGAACATTACTATAAATTGTAATTTGTAGTTGTTTTCCAACATATTTATTTATATCAAAATTTTTTACTAAAAATTCTTCTTCTTTAGATTTCCATAAATTTTCAGGGTAATTTTTTAAATATTCGTTTAATGCATTAATATAATTATTATTATTTGTTAATGCTGACAAGGATTGTATTGATAGAATAATTTCGTCTGAATTCATTTTTGTTGTCTCTTTCCATTCAATACCATCATAATATCTAACCTCTTTATTTAATTTAGCAAATGGTATATATTCTTCTCTGTCAATTTTAGTTTTTATAAAAACATTTTTCTTTAAATTACTTTGCATATTTTGATTAATATATTTTATAAAATTTGGAGTAACATAAATTTTATTATATTCATTTTTTATAAAACTATGAAAAACCTCAACAGTTTTATTATCATCTATATAATCATCATTAGTATAATTTTTGATTTTGATATATTTTTTTATTTCATAATCAATTATTCCTGTTATTTTAACTTCAAATTGTTTAGAAAGTATTATGTTTTGATTAATTAATTCATTATAATTTTTGGGGTAAAAGCATCCATCTTTATTGCATATTCCGTTATCAATCATATAATTAGCAAAATAATTAGATATAATTATTTCGTTTTCGTTAATAGGATAAGTTCCTATTATTTTTTCTTCAATAACATTATTTTCTGAACTTACAAATTTTGTTTCGGGATTTATATAATAAAAATTGGTGTTTTTTTGATCAAAATCAAATATATCATTAAAATAAATATCTTTATTTAATTTGTATATATTATATAACTCCAAACCATATTCTTTTTCTAGAAAAAATTTATCTGATTCTTCAGGATAGGCTTTAAAAATACTTTTAATCTTACATAATTTATCTATTTCAAAATAATTTGTATGATATTTTTGAGCTAATTTTATTATGTTATCGTTAGAATCATAAGTTGCAATAGCTTGCAATACTACAAACATTAAAATTGATATTGATATTGATAATAGTGAAAACATAAATTTAAACTTATTATTAAAAACCATATTTTTTAATAATTTATTTTTTATATTTAAAGGGATTACATTATTGGTATTTTTATTAAAATTTATTAAATTTTTCTTTTCGATAATTGTGTTAATATATTTATCTTTTTTCTCTAAGTTAATAGTATTTTTATTTTTAGGAGTTATATCGTGTTTTACTACTATTACTAAATAATTTTCACTTATTTTTTCTAAAATATTTATTATTTTCTTTTCGTTTTCAGTATCTAGGTTTCCTGTTGGTTCGTCTGCTAAAATTATTTTAGGATTTTTAATAATTGCTCTTGCTATGGCTACTCTTTGTTTTTCACCACCTGAAATTTCATCAGGCATTTTATTAATTATTTCTTTAATATCAAGACTATTAATTAATTCATCAAATTCTTTTTCGTTATATTTTTTTGTTGTTAATAAAATATTATCTTTTATGTTTAAATTATCTATTAAATTAAAATCTTGAAATATAAATCCTATATTTTCATTTATAAACATTGCCTTTTCATTTGAATTTAACTTTGATATGTCATGATTATTAATTATTATATTACCTTTGTCAGGAATATCTAATAATCCGATTAAATTTAAAAGTGTTGTCTTTCCAGAACCCGATTTTCCTGTTATATAATATAATCCAGTATTATTAAAGTTATAATTAAAATTATTTAAAACATTGTTTTTATATATTTCATGTAATTTTATCACGTTTACACCACCTTAAAAATAAATTATATAGTATTATCATTATTATTATAAAAATATAAATTAATAAACTTTTTATATTAAATTGAATAGTGAACAAGGTATAAAACATATTCAATTTAGATGGTTTAAAATAATAAAATGATAATATATAAAAATTAAAAATTATAAAATAATATAAAAATATATTTTTTTGTTTTTTTAAGTTTAAAAATCTTATTAAAAAAAATATTAATAAAAGAAAAAATAAATTAGTAATTATTATAATGGAATTTAAAAAAATTATAAGTTTATTACTACATATTGAAATGCAAGCTATACCTATTAAAATAAAATATAAAATATTAATTATAGAAAATAATGAT
>CAJGDV010000063.1 GCA_904502155.1 uncultured Bacilli bacterium | reverse complement strand
TATATATAGCTTTATTTTCTAAATAAATATCGCTATTAAAATAAACTAAACCATTTTCACATTTATCAAATTTTAATTTATGTTTTTCTCCTGTTATAAAATTAATATACATATTGTCAATGAATCCATAATCCATTGGAATTACAACCTCAACATTATATAGGTTTCCTTTTTCATTTTGTTTTTTAAGTTTAATATTACTATCCATTATACCTTCCCTTTACTAACATACCCTTCCCATTCTTACATATAGTATATCATAATAAAATAAAAAGTCACACCAAATGTGTAACTTTTATTTAATACTATCAATAATATCTTTTAATTCTTCAATTGATAATGCCTGATTTTTATCGCATAATGCTTCTTCTTTTCTATCATGTACTTCTATCATAAGCCCATCAGCACCTGCTGCCATACTTGCTAAACTCATAGGCTTAATCATATATGTATTTCCTGCAGCATGAGATGGATCGACAACTATTTTTAAATCTGTATGATTTTTAATATAAGGTACTGCTTGAAGGTCAAGCATATTTCTTGTTTCAGGTTCAAAACTTCTTACACCTCTTTCGCAAAGAATTACCTTACAGTTACCTGATTCAGTTATATATTTACTAGCGTTTATCCATTCTTTATAAGTTGCTGAAAATCCTCGTTTAAGAAGTACTGGTGTTGTTTGTTTACTTAATTCTTTAAGTAATTCATAATTATACATATTTCTTGAACCTATTTGAATTATATCGATTTTATCTCCATATTTTCTTACTTGTTCTATAGTCATAAGTTCCGTAATTATTGGTAGTCCAGTAATTTCTTTTGCTTCAATTAAATATTTGATTCCTTCATCTCCTAAACCTTGAAAATCTTTAGGATTAGTTCTAGGTTTAAAAGCTCCGCCTCTTAAATAATCTACCCCAATTTCTTTTAATTTTTTTGCTATTCTTATTATTTGCTCTCTTGATTCAATAGCACATGGTCCTGCAATAATCATTAAATCTCCTCCGTTTGGATATAATAACAAATAAAAATTAAAAAAGCAAATAGATTGAAATTTATGAAAAAAAATTATATACTAATATATAGAATAGGATGTGTACAATGATAAAGAAATATGGTAAAACTTTTTTGTTAATAACACTTTGTATAGGCATAATATATTCAGGATACAAACATTATGATTATGATTATACAGAGTCAAAAGAAATTATAGAATACAAATTAAATTCTACAAATACAGCATTATTAAATAAAGTTAAAACGCTTCAAGATTATGCTACTAGTTATGTTAGTGAAAATACAACGCCTTTAACTGTTACTGATTTATGTTTACAATTTATAAGAAAAGATACTTATAGTGATGCAATGTGGAATCAACTTTTAGGTGTAATTGATACTAATTTTGTTAGTTATGTAGCAGGCAAAGATCCTAATTTTAAATTTACTGCTAATGATAAATTAATTGATGAAAAAACAAATATAGAAATAGATTTTGTACATTTAATTGCTGCATTAACTGTTTATAAAATGTATGGCGAACAAGTAAATTTTATTAGTACAGATTATTCAGGATGGGCTGGAGATTTAATGACACTGCTTGCTGAAGTAGTTACTTATAAAGTAACAAATAATATAACAGATAATAATGTTCTTACTGATTATGCTTCATCTGTTTTAGCAACTAATAAACCAAGTTCATTTGGTCGTAGTGATGCTTTTGCAGATTTAGATGCTATTAATATATTTAAAATGGGAACATTAGAAACTAATTTACATGAAACATTACTATCTTATTATTCTAGTACTGATAGTAATAATGTTTATAATCGATTTGCTACATCAAGAAGCATTTTAGGTTCTAAAGATACCATTATTACAAAAGCTACTACACTACTTAGTAATCCACAAGTTCAACAAGTTTTAATTCCAACAGCTGTTGCTAATGTTACAGCTAACGAAATTAATATTTTAGCTAATTTATTCGCATCATATGTTTATGAAGAAGGATATCTTAAATTAAATCAAACATCATCTTCTAATACTGTTGGTGAAACATTAAATATAGGTGTTATTGAAAGACATATGGAAAATGCAACATTAAGTTATGATTCAAATATAATAAGTGCTAGATTAGCAAATAATAACTTATCAATACAATGTAAAAAACCTGGTGAAACTACAATTACAATTAAACCTCAAACAGGTTCACATGTTGCAACATATAATATAAAAATAAGTAATATAGCACCATCAATTACTAAAAATCTTGATTCAGCACTAACATTAAATGTTGGTGACAAAAAAACAATTTCATTTAGTGCTAACGGAACAAATAATGTTTATACATGGTACTTTTCTAAAGATGGAAAAAGTAAAACAACATTAATTGGTAATAGTAATACTCCAAGTATTGATATTACAGCAACAAAAGATATGAATGGTAAATATTTAATATGTACTATTAAAAATGATGGAAATAATGAAATTATGACTTCTGCATTAAAATTAACTGTTAATGAACCTAAAAAAGAAGAAGACAAAAAAGAAGAAGTTAAGGAAGAAGTTAAAGAAGAAGACAAAGAAAAAGAAGATATCGAAGATGAGGATGAAAAAGAAGAAGATATTGAAGTTACAATACCAGAAGATGAAATAAATAAACCTACAGAAGAACCTAAATTAAATAATGATTTTAAAAATAAATTATCAATTATTTTTGCTTCTATTATGGGTGTATCATTAGTAGGTATTATTTTAAATTTATTATCTAGAAAGAAAAAAGGAATGTAATATTCCTTTTTATTTTGCAATATTAAGTATAATAGCAACACCAATATAAAGTATTAATAAACTAGAACCACCATAACTTAAAAATGGTAGTGTTACTCCTGTAACAGGAATTAATCCTACAACAACAAATAGATTTAATATAGACTGAAATGCAATCCAAAAAGTAATACCAAAAGAAACATATTTTCCAAATAAATTATTACACTTTTTACTAATAATAAATCCTGAAATAATAATACCTAAAAATAATGTTACAACAATAATACAGCCCATAAAACCTAATTCTTCAAGTATTATTGAAAATATAAAATCAGTTTGTGGTTCAGGAAGATAAAAATGTTTTTGTCTTGAATTACCTAATCCATAACCAAACAATCCTCCTGGCCCAATAGCATATAAACTCATTATAATTTGAAATCCACTTCCTAAAGGATCAGACCATGGATTTAAAAAGGAAACAATTCTTTTTAAACGATATGGTGCTATTATAATTAATATAACGATTCCTATAATACCTAATAGACCTAATTTTATAAAAAACTTCATATTGACTCCTGCAATATATAAAAGTGCAATACCAATCATTACAATAACTATTCCAGTACCAAAATCAGGTTGTAACATTATAAGTCCAAATATTGATAAAATAATAAAAAGCACTTTAAAGCAATTTTTTTTAACTTTCTTTTCATTTAAAGATAAATATTTAGATATAAAAATAATCATAGCCAATTTCATAAATTCACTAGGTTGTATACCCAGTGAACCAATTCCAAACCAACTACGACTTCCATTTCTTATTGTACCTATTCCAGGTATTAAAACTAAAATTAAAAGGCTTAAACACGATATAAATATCTTTTTAGAATGTTTAAAATATAAACTATAATCAATTTTACTTACAATATACATAATTATAATACTTATAATAAAAAATACGAACTGACTTTTAAAATATTTATAAGGATCATTAAATTTATACTCTGCCCATATATATGACGAAGATGTAATCATTATAAGTCCTAAAATTGATTGTAGTAATACTGATATTAATAAAATATTTTTGGCTTTCACATTACCACCTAATAAAATATATTAAAAAAAGTAGATAAATATCTACTTAATTTTCTAATATATGTTTATTTAGACCAACTACATAGTCAACTGGTACTGAAAAACAAATTCCTGCGCCTGCAGATTTAATACCACATTCATGAACGATTGCATTCATTATTTTTGTTTTCTTTTCACTTTCTGCAATTATTAGAACAACATCTTTTTCTTGTTCAATTGTAATACCTAAGAATTTAATCATTTTTTCAGTATCTAATCCTCTACCATTTACTAGTGTTCCACCTGTTGCCCCACTTTTTTTAGCTGCTTTCATAATGTCTTGTGAATAGCCTTCATTTGCTATTGTTATTATTAAATGCTCACTTGCTTTCTCCATTTGAACATCCTCCATATTTCTTAATTTATAACTTTCACTTATATATTTAACTGAACTTGATACTGGTATTGAAAACCCTATTCCAGTTCCAGGTTCTTTTAGTTCTTCTTTTACTTCGTTTAATATATTTATAGCTAGTAATTTAGGTACTATAGATAATACTACTTTTTTGTCTACTTCTTCTAGTCCAAAATATTCTAGTAAACTTGATGATGCTGTCCCGGTTGCATTCATTATAAATTTGTATTTAGCTTTTTTTAATACTTTAGAAAAATATTTTTCTTCGTCAGGTTCCATAATAAAACATAATAATTGAAATTCTTTCATATTACTCCCCCCATTTGTATTCGATGATTTCTTCATCTAAATCTTTAGTCTTTTTAGTCTTCTTCATTTTAATATCATATAAAATTCCTAGTGCTTGTAACGTAATAAGAGGAGATATAGATGTTAATCCAACAACACCAAATGCATCAGTAAGTACATTTCCGTTCATTTGATAACAAATTCCAATTAAAACTGGAAGTAAAATTGATGTTGAAAGTGGACCTGATACAGCTCCACCTGAATCAAGTGCTAGCATTGTAAATAATTTTGGTGATTTAATCATTAAAATTATTGCTAATGCATAACTAACTAATAAGAAATATCTTATTGAAATTCCATTTAATAATCTATAAATAGCAATAAATACTGCTATACTTACTCCAAGTGATAGTGTAGTTGTAACAAGATTCTTTTTTAAACTACCTTGTGTCATTTTTTCAATTTCAGATGTAAGTACTACAACTGCAGGTTCCGCTTTTACAATTGTAAATCCCATTAAAACTATTATTGGTATTATAAATTTTTTAAGTTGTTTATAAAGTTCTATACCTACAATATAAGATACTTTCGTATATCCCGCATTTACACCAATAAAGAAAAGTATTAATCCAACAAATGAAATAAATAAACCTGATAAAGTTCTATTAATATTTCTATGAACGATCTTTTTATTAACAATATTATATATTATAAATAAAAGTAATATTGGTAATAAAGAAACAAGTGTTGTTTTTATTGAAACAGGTATTTCATTAGCAAAGTTCTTAGAAAATTCAAGACTTGTTGTTAATTCATTTGATATATTGTACTCGTATGTTAAGCCACCTTTCATAAAAAAAGTTAATAACGATACAATTATAATTGGACCTATAGAACACATTGCAACTAAACCTAGGCTATCTTCTCTCCATTTTTTAGAAACACCTTTGGCAAAACCCATTCCAAGTGCCATAATAAACGGAACAGCTATTGGTCCTGTTGTTACTCCCCCAGCATCAAATGCTAAAGGAATACTATTATTACTTGATATAAGTAGTATAAGCAATAATATACCATATAATATTCCTACAACTATTTTCATATTTATTTGTAGTAATATTCTAATAAACGAAAAACATAAAAATAAAGCCACACCGATAGCTATACTTCCTATCAATAATACTTCAGGAATAGCTGTTATCTGAGAAGCTAGTACTTTAATATTAGGTTCTGCTAATGTTATTACGATTCCAATAGCAAGTGCTACACTAATAATTAATGATAATTTTTTTGTTTTTAAAACATCAGATGCTACATTTTTTCCAATTTCAATCATTGAAATTTCAGCACCATAACTAAATAAACCAATACCAATTATTATAAGTATACTACTTAATATAACAGAATATATTGTAAATGTGTTTAATTTTAATATAAAACATAATATAGTCATAATAATGCTTATTGGAAGTACGGATGCTACTGCTTCCTTCATTTTTTCAAATAAATTACTCATTATCCCATCCTTTCCTATTTAAATTATACCATAAAAAAAAATACTATAAAAGTATTTCTAAATGTTCTAATAAAATTTTAAGTCCCATTAAAATTAATAAAATGCCTCCAACTAATTCAGCTTTGGAACCAAATTTATCTCCGAACTTATTACCAAATACAACTCCAAAATAAGAAATTATAAAGGTAATTGCACAAATCATTAATCCGGCTAATCCAATATTTACTTGTAAGAACGCAAAAGTAACACCAATTGCAAGTGCATCAATACTTGTTGCTATAGCAAGTACTACCATTGTTTTAAAATCAACTTTATCATTTAATGATTCTTCTTCATCTCCAAGTGATTCTTTTATCATTCCAATACCAATTATAGAAAGTAAAATAAACGCTATCCAGTGGTCAATACTAAGTACAATATCTTCAAATGCTACACCTAGTAAATATCCAATTATTGGCATTGCTCCTTGGAAAATACCAAAATATAAAGCAATAACTAAAGCTTTTTTATGATTAATTTTCTTTTTCATAGATAAACCTTTACAAATACTCACTGCAAAAGCATCCATTGCTAATCCAACACTAATTAAAACTAATTCTACAAATCCCATAATTACATCCTTTCAATAACTAAATTATACTATTATTTTATTAGAATGGCAAATTATAATTTTGATAACAACCTTCTTTTTTTTCTTCTAGTATTCCTACAACATATGAACCACTACCAGTAAGTCCTGCCATAATACATCCCTTATTTTTTAAGGTAAT
>CAJGDV010000062.1 GCA_904502155.1 uncultured Bacilli bacterium | reverse complement strand
TTTCTTTAGCAGCACAAGCAGCTTCTTCACCATATCTTTGATATGCTAATACTGAAGCAGCTCCTAAACCCATTAAAATGACATTTTTTGCGATTCTCATAATTTTCACCTCTTAGCTAGAATGTATGGTATCGATACAATTATATTATACCCTTTAAATTACTTTTTATTCAGTAATTCTAAAATTCTTTCTTTGAGTGAAGTATCTCTTATATATTCATTATTGTTTTCTACGCATGCTATAAATGCCATTGGTTCACCAATAACAATTAATTTCTTTTTGGCTCTTGTTACTGCTGTATATAAAAGTTTACGATAAAGCATTCTATTATAACTTGTACATATTGGAAGGATAACCATTTCAGATTCGCTTCCTTGTGATTTGTGAATACTAATTATAAATCCATGTTTAAATTTATTAAAATCAGCTTGTTTATATAATACTTCATTTCCTTCAAAATCAATTAAGATTTCTGTTTTATTATCTTTAGTTATTATATCTTTAATAATACCAATATCACCATTATAAATATTATCATCAGGTTGATTTACTAATTGTAAAACTTTATCGTTTTGTCTATATATTACATCTCCATATACAATTTCTTTTTTTACTCTTGATGGAGGATTAAATATATTTTGAAGTTCATTATTTAAATTATCAATTCCATTTTCACCATGATACATAGGTGCTAAAATTTGAAGTCTTCTATATCCATATCCTTTTTCTACTAATTGGATACATATTTTTTTAAGATTATCTCTTAATGATAATTTTGTACATTTTAAAAATTGGTAATCACTTTTAGGATCTAAAAAATGTTCATTTAATTCATTATCTTTTATTTCAATAGCAAGTTTATTAATATATGAATTTTCATCTTGTCTATATAAAAGGTCTAATTTTACAACATTTACTATATCACTATCAATAATATCTTTTAAAACTTGTCCAGGACCAACACTTGGCAATTGGTTTTTATCACCTACAAAAATAATTCTAGCATCCTCATTTATTCCTTTAAATAAACTATCTAATAAAAGAATATCTATCATACTAACTTCATCTACAATTATTAATTTAGATTGGTCTTTATTTTCTTCGTTTACAGCAAATTCATTATTATCTTTATTCCATTTTAAAAAGCGATGAATAGTTGATGCTGGATAACCTGTTGATTCTGCCATTCTTTTGCTTGCTCTTCCTGTTGGGGCTAAGAGTGCAATATCTTGTTTGGCTCTATCAAATGTCATATCATTGAGTTCTTGATATAACTTAACAATAGCATTAATAATAGTTGTTTTACCAGTTCCAGGTCCACCAGTAATAATTAAAATATTATTTGTTAAAGCTTTTATAATAGCTTCTTTTTGTTTATCATTATATTTTATTTCAAATACTTCTTCTAAATGTTCTAAATATGGAATTATTTTCGTATTTTTTATTTCATCAATACTAGCTTTTCTAAGTATTTCTTTTGCAACATTATCTTCCGCTTTAAATAAATCAAATAAATAATATACGTCATTATATTTAATTATTTTATTTTCTTTTTCAAGTTCAAATAAATATTCATCAAAATTATTAATCATTAATGGAACTTTTAAGAAAGCCTGAACATATTTAAAGATGGTTTCTACATCTAGATATGAGTCACCATTATTAAAACATAGTTTTTCCATAACACTTATTATTATAGCTTTTACTCTATTTTTATCTAGGTGATCTATACCATTTTTTAAAGCCACAGAATCAACTTTTGAAAAATTAATTTCAGGAACATCTGAAATTAAACTATATATATTTTCTTTTATAACTGATTCAGTATTACCTTTATATGTATTATAAATACTCATAGCATCTTTGATAGCAAAACCTAATTCTGTTAAATAAACAATAACAGTATGACTTTGTTCATATTTTAATAAATTATTATAAATTGTCGCTGCTTTTTTATTACTAAGTCTTGGAATCATACTTAAAACAGTTGGATCTTCCATTATTAGTTCTAAAGCATTTAAACCTAAAGTTTCTACTATTTTGCTTGCTAATTTATCTCCTATTCCTGGAAATAAATCACTAGATAAAAATTCAATTACACCATCAATATCTTCAGGTTTAACTCTCTCAAAATTATTAACATTATATTGAAATCCATATCTAGCATGTTTTACAGGTTCACCAAAAAAAAGATAAGTATCATCAATATTTAAGGCTGGAAACGTTCCAGTGAATGTAATGGTTTTATTTTTATAATCTTCCATACTAGGGTCATTAGTGTCTTTAACCTTAAATAGTCCTATTATATATCCTTTTTTTGAATCATATATACATTTTCTATATATACCTTTAATATATTTTTCCATTACATTCACCTTCTTGTTAATCCATACAATATGGATAATTTATCTCTTTAATTGTTGTCTTTATTGTTTCATCATTATTTGTTTTAATTTTTGATTTAATTAATAGAAAATTATCAGTATGACCAATTGCATAACCATCTTTTTCTATTTCTTTAATAAATGAAACTTCTTTATTAATAAATTTATTCATATATTTTAATTCTAATTCTTTAGATAAATCAAGTAATATATGAACTCTTTCTTTTTTAATATTTTCTTTTACAAATCCACCCATTGTTTCAGCTTTTGTCCCTTTTCTTAAAGAGAATGGGAACACATGTAATTTAGTAAATTCAACTTTTTTAATAGTTTCAACAGTTTCTTTGAAGTCTTCTTCGGTTTCATTATTAAATCCTACTATTACATCTGTTGTAACTGACATGTTTGGTCTTATTTCTCTAATTTTATTTATTTTATCAATGAAATATTGTGTGTCATATTTTCTATTCATATCTTTTAGTGTTTTATCGCATCCTGATTGAAGTGGTATATGCATATGATCAACAATTTTAGGATTTTCTTTTAATACTTTCATAAAATCATCATCTAATTCTGTTATTTCAATTGATGAAATACGTAATCTTTCTAGTCCATCAATTTTGCATATTTCTTCAAGTAAGTTTGCAAAATTATAATTTTCTAAATCAGCACCATAGTGTCCCGTATGAATTCCTGTTAAAACAATTTCACGGTGACCATTATTTACTAATGTATTAACTTCTTCTAGAACATCTTCACGTTTTTTACTTCTTACTTTACCTCTTGAATAAGGAATAATACAGTATGAACAGAAATTTTCGCATCCGTCTTCTATCTTAACAAAGGCTCTTGTTTTATTAAAATTATTTAATTTCATACATTCAAATTCAGCTTTGTCTAAATCTTTAATATCAATTATTTGTTTTTTGTTTTTTTGATATTCTCTTATATAGTCCATTATTTTGCTTTTATTATAGTTTCCTAAAACAATTGATACTCCGTCCATATCTTTTAGTTTCTCTGGACTAATTTGTGAAAAACAACCACAAACAATTAAAATACAGCCTTCATTATTTTTTATACATTGTTTAATTACTTTTAGGGATTTTGAGTCGCTTGTATTTGTTACAGTACAGGTATTTACTATGACAATATCAGCATTGTCTAGAACTTCTTCATATCCTTCGTTTAAAAGGATATCTCTCATAACATTACTTTCATAAGTATTTACTTTACACCCTAGTGTTTTAATTAAAAATTTCATACTACATACCTCCTAAAAATAAACCTTAAAGGTTTATAGATTGTTTCTAAATTCCTTTAAGGTGTTTAAAAATTCATTTGTTTCGTCTAAATTGTTTATAATTGTTTCTTTTGCTTTTTTATTTTCTCTTATTTTAGTTAAATCATTATATACTACATTTGTCTTTTGTCTTCCGAATACTGGTGAAATATAATCATCACTATATTCTACATAAGACTCTTTATATCTTTGTGGTTTAACATCGTAAAATAATGGTTCTTCATTATAGAACTTTAACTCTTCTACTGGTTCTTCTTTTCTTGATTCATTTTTATCTAAAATATCAAAGAAATATGATGAATAATCATCTTTTTTAGTTTCTAATTCTTCATATAAAGGTTTAGATGATTCTTTTACTTCATTTACTGCTGGAGTGTTGAATGTTAAATAATCATCAATACTAATATTGGCTGTTGGTTTAATAATACTTTCTAATTTTTCTTCTTTTTTCTTTTCTTCTTTCATAGCCATTTTTTTTCTAAGTTCTTGATAACTTATAACAGCTTCTTCTTCTTGTTCTTCTTCATAAGCATCTATTTTAGCATATTTTTGTTTTTCTAAATCTATTTGCATTGCTTTTAATACTTCTTCAATATTAGTTTTATTTTTATTATCTTGCATCATTTCTAATTCGTTTAACATTAAATTTTCTTCCATACTATCAACATTACTTTCTATATCATCTTTGTTTTCCTTTTTTTCTTCTATTTCTTCTTGATTAATATCAGCTTCTTCTTTTTTAAGAGTATTTTCTTCTTTATCTATTTCAGTTTCTTCATTGTTTTTTTCTACTTTGTTTTCTATTTCAGGGATATCATTAGTAGCTAATGCTATTTGAATATCTGGTTTTTTTTCTTCGTTTTCTATTTCTTTTTCAGAAGTATTTTCTTCTTTATCTATATTAGTTTCTTCATTATTTTTTTCTATTTTATTTTCTATTTCAGGGATATCATTAGTAGCTAGTGCTATTTGGATATCTGGTTTTTTTTCTGCATCAGGAATATTATTATCTTTTGTTACAGGAATAATTTTATCAGTATTTTTGTTTTTGTTATTTAAATATACTATTAAAACAATCCCACCAATTATTAAAATTAGTGCAATTAAGGCAAGTACTACATAACCTCCACTTGATAAATTATTAAATATTCCTAACATAAAATCACTCCATAAATTCGTAATTTAAGACACTTAATACAAACATTGGAACTGTTTCCACTCTCATAATTCTTTTTCCTAGAGAAACTCTTTGGAACCCTAATTCTACTAGTTTATCTTCTTCTCTTGGAGAAATACCCCCTTCAGGGCCTATTACTATATTTATTTTATCATAATTTGTATTGTCGGTCAAAAATTTTTTTAATAAATTTTCCTTTTCTGTTGTACTACATACCATTTTAAGTCCATCTAAATCTTTTAATTCTGATAGTTTTTTTACTCTAGTTATTGTTGGTATATCTGTTCTTTTTGATTGTTCGCTTGCTTCTTTACAAATTTTAGTCCATCTTTCAAGTTTTTTTTCTATTTTATCATTTGTAAGTTTTACTATGCTTCTTTCCATTTCTACTGGAATTATTTCGTCTACTCCAAGTTCTGTTGCTTTTTGTAAAATTAAATCAAATTTTTGTTCTTTTAATAAAGGAATAATCAAAACCCTTTTTATTTCATTTTTTATATTTTCACTATATAATTTTATTTTTTTTATTTCAACATTTTCATTTATATTTAATTCACATAAATAAACATTTTGATTATATACTATTTCAACATTATCTCCTGTTTTCATTCTCATTACTTTTATTATATGATATAAATCATCATTGTTTAATGTAAATTTGTTATCTTTAAATTCATTTGAAAAATATCTTTGCATTTAAATCACCAATTACCATTTTAGCAAAAAAAAGAGATTAAGTCTATTAATCTCTATATTTTGATAATACTAAATCAATATTTACTAATTGAATTTTATTTTTTTCAACTAATCTATCTACTGTTTCTACTTTTGTAATATTGTATTTAAGTAGTACATCTAGTGTGTCTAAATTGTATTGATTTTTATCTTCTTCAATTTTATATTTATCAACTAAATTGGCTATTTCAGTTCCAACTTCTACAGATTTTTCTGCTAGTTTATTTAAAATAGGTGTTTTAGTTACAATTGGATCTCTTAATTCTGAACCTCTTATAATATCAATATTAAAGAAAGGTAGAGAAACAATATATAAAATTATAAATACTACAATATAGTTTTCAAGAACACCAAATACAGCTCCTGCTAGTTTTGATGGTAGTGCGAATATAATTGTCATACTTACAATTTTTTCTAATATGTTGGATAAAAATATAAGAACTTGTAATAGTCCTACAAAGATTGCTAATATTATTAAGAATGCTATTACTTCATAAACAAATAGGTTTAAAACACTTAGTCCTGCAAGTACTCCTTTAAATGAGAAAAATGGTAGGTATTCACATAATAATTGCGCTAATGGAGTTTTAAATAAGAATGCTAAAACAGCAGCTATTATTGTTCCACATAATGATAATAATTGTCTTATTAAACCTCTTTTAAAACCTACAAGTGCTCCCATAACAAGTAGTACAATGATTATTAAATCTACTAAATTCATAAAACACTCCTTCCTAATAAAATTATATTATAAATATGTATAAAAATAAAGTGTTTTATGATAAAATAATATTTGAGGAGTGATTTATCATGGCTACTATTACAGTAAAAGTTAGTGAAAGAACAAAACAAAAAATGACTGAAATGTATGAAGATATGAAGAGACTTAAAACACCTCCATATGCTGTTTTTCAAGCTGATGATGGTGATACAGTTGTAACATTATATGAGTCTGGAAAAGCCGTTTTCCAAGGTAAAGATGCCGATTTAAGCAGTAAATTATGGATTGAAATGGAAAAATACAATAATCCACTTAATGATGTTCAAGTAACTAATAGTGAGGATAAGAAAAAAGAGAAAAAAGAAGTTAAAGGCCCTAATGTTTATGATTTTAATACTATAGGTTCTGATGAAGTTGGGACTGGTGATTATTTTGGACCAATGGTTGTAACAGCATGTTATGTAAGACGAGAAGATATACCATTTTTAGAAAGTTTAGGTATTAAAGATTCAAAAAAAATGACGGACGAAAAAATACTAGAAGTTGTACCTAAATTTTATAATAAAATTAAATATTCTAGTTTAGTTTTAACTAATAAGGAATATAATGAAAGATTTGCAAGTGGTAATAATATGAATAAATTAAAAGCCATCTTACATAATAAAGTT
>CAJGDV010000061.1 GCA_904502155.1 uncultured Bacilli bacterium | reverse complement strand
TATTTGAACACTATCTTTAATAGCTTTATCTACTGTTGAATAACTTTTTTCTTTTAATATTGCTAAATTTTTTTCTAAATTGTCATCATATTTTTCTGCAAAAAAGCCTGATAAATAGGCATGATGATATTCTTGAATTTTCTTCATATCATATGGAAAAATATTAAACATTATTTCATTATCTAATTTTATAGAACCATCAATTGGAATGTTTTCAAAATCAACTTTTAAATGTCGTTTATCAAGTACTTTTTCTATAGAATATGTAGATGTTATTGGATCAAATTTAGGATTTTTGTAGCCATAACCATTAAATTTTACATCTACTTCTAAATCATTAACCCAAAAGGGAATATATATTCCTGTAATTTTTTCAACATTACAGTTTTTTAAAAATGTTTTAGATGCTAATATTTTTTTTCTTATGTGTTTTTGAAATTCAAAGATAGCATCTTCTTTTGTAACAGTAAACGGAATAATTCCTTGAGGTCTAAATTTTCCTTCTAGTTTATCTTTTAATATTGCTGTATTTCCACAATAAATACAAAATGTTGCAGAAGTATTTTTATCAGCAATTATTTCAGCATTACAATCAGGACATCTATAAACTTCTATTATTTCATGTTCTTTTGAAAAATGTGTTTTTCCAAAATCATCTATATTAAATTTTGAATGGCAATAAACACAATTCCATTTTTGTGTTTTTGGATTAAATTCTATTTTACTTCCACATGCTAGGCATTTGTGGTCTAAAACTTTTTTCATTACTAAAACCTTCTTCCTCCGCCACCATGTGACATACCACTTGATCCTCGGCTAATACTAGATCCACCACCGTGGAATCCTCCACTGCTTCCTGAATCAGTTCTTATTACTCTTCTAGTTGTATGACTATTTATAAATTTATCTTCTTTTTTTATAAAGTTTGTTTCTTTTAAATATTCTCTGGCATGAGTAACTTGTTTTATCATTTTATTTTTTGAAACTACAACCAAAACGATAATTAAACTAGATATAACAGCAAAGCATAATCCATATCCATATGGTATTAAAAATCTTTGTTTATAGTTTCCATTTTCATCAATGTAAAAGCTTTTATTACTATTTGGAATACCTTGTGATGCGTAATATGAAGTTTTATTTAAAAAATCATGTACTGCATCAATATAATTTTCTTGTCTTAAATTATATATCATTACATCTATAATGTTATTTATTCTTTCATTATCAAATAATAATATTGCTTCACCTGTTGTTATTATTTCGACATTTCTTTGTCCACCATTTACTACTCTATCAAGATCAATTACTAATAAGATTCCAGAATAATTTTTGTAATCTATTCCAAAATCATTATAATCGTAAAAATCCATACCATAATCTCTTGTGTTACTTTTATTGTTTTCTTCAATTGTTACAATTGCCATATCCATATTATATGTTTTAATAAAAGTATTTATTGTTTCATAATAATTTGTATTATCTAATACATTTGCAAAATCATAAACTTTTAAATTAGCATCTACACTTGGTGTTTTTAGTATACTGTTTTTATTATATTCAGTTATTTCTATTTTTTTATTTACTCTTAAATTTTCTTCTGTTCTTTCATAAATTTCTGTTTGTGCATTAACATTAATAAAGGTAAAAAACGATAAAAATAATAATAATATTTTTTTCATACTATCACCCCATTATAAACATTAAATATGCACCTAGAACAAATATAAGAAAAGAAGATATAAATACTAAAATAGAAAATAAAATTGTTTTTTTAGTATCTATTGGAATATTTCCAATAAATTCTTTAGTTTGTCCATTCATTGCAAATATATAATATTTATCTTTATATTTTACATTTACCATCCATACTGGTAATAATGTATATTCTTTTGATGTTAAATTTGTTTGTAGATTATTGTTTAGAACAGTTTTAGTTGTGTAACCTGTTATGTCATTTAAAACAATTTCATTGGCTGAATTATATGCTCTTTCTTGAGCATCTTTAAATGTTCCTTCCCAGTCAATATCATATTTCTCTGCGAAAAAACCTGATAAATAAGCATGATTATAATCTTCTAATTCATCATAATTAAAAGGTTCTATACTATTCATAATTGCATCATCAAATTTTGTTGATCCATCAATAGGAACTCTATTAAATTTCATTTCACAGTCTCTATATGCATGATATGTATCGGTTTTAGTATAATGAACATCTCCTCGTACCCAAGAAGTAACTCTTCTTCCTACAACCGTCATATCACCATTAACCTCAAAATCAAATAACCAAAATGGGATATATACACCCGTAATTTTTTCTATATTTTTTATATCATTAAATTCCTTAGGTGCTAATATTTTCCCTTTTGTAATACTTTTAAATGCTTCAATCGCTTCTTCTTTTGTACTTTTAAATGGAATAATTTTAGTTGGTGCAAATTTTCCGGATAATTTATTTTTTAATATAGCTGTGTTACCACAATAGATACAAAATGTTGCTGCTGTATGCTCATCAGTTATTATTTCAGCATTACAGTCAGGACATCTATATGTATCATATTGAGTGTCATCACCTTTTTCACCTTCATTAACTTTATCATTACTTGCATTTTCATATTTTTTCATTTCATTTAAAGTAAATTCACTATCGCAATATTCACATTTAAATTTATTTAATTTAGGATTCCAATGTATAACCGCTCTACAAGCAGGACATTTATTATCTAATGATTTATTATTCATATTATCACCTACTTTTTACATTATAAGTATAACATAAATTTATTATCTATTTAATAGGTTTTCAATCTTTTTAATTTGGTATCCTTGGTTTTTTACATAATTTACAATAATTTCAATTTCTTTTTTTAAATTGATATTATTATCAAAAACAAAAATTGCTCCTGGTTTTATATTATTTTTTATTTCATAAAAAAAATTATTATAAATTATATTTTTATCAATAGTATATAATCCATATAAAGAGCAATCTTCAGAAAGACAAAAACTAGTATTATTATATTTTAAAGCCTCATATGTAAGCCAAGGTATATTACTATTTTTATAATCAAAATTATATCCTGTTATTCCATCAATTGCTACTTTGTTTTCTTCATACCAATATCCATCTGCAAAATAAGATAAATTATTAATGCTAAATTTTTTATCTTCTTCATTTAATAATATAATTATACTTATTTCTTTTTTATCTGTTTTAGCACCTATAATTTTATATCTGATATATTTTTTTAAACTTTCCTTATTTTCTTCATATATAATGAACTTTTCATCAAAAAAACCTATTTGTTTCATATTTATATAACTTTTTTTTATATTCACTTTTCTTTCTTTTTGACCTATTAAAATAGTATCATCAATAATTTCAGAATCAATTTTCTTTTGATTATTTTCTTTAGCATAATTTATAATTTGATTTAAAATCTCATCAACATTTTTTACAACTAATAAATTATTCATATTTAAATAAAGTGAAATAACTATTGTTGATAGTGCTAAAAGTTTAAAAAATAGTTTCATTTTATCACCTATTATAAATATATGATTTTTATATTGTATATATATTTTTTTTGTGATATATTTATTAAGGTGAAGCATATGAGAAAAATAAATTCAAAATTAAATATGTGTAACTTACTTGAATGCTAAAACATTTATTGTTTTAGTATTTTTTTTAGGAGGTAAAAAATGAAAGAAATTGAATTAAAACACCCACTGATCGAACATAAAATATCTATTTTAAGAGATAAGAAAACGGGTACAAAAGAATTTAGAGAGTTAATCAGTGAAATTACGTTATTTTTATGTTATGAAGCTATGAAGGATGCTAAACTTAAAAAAGTTAAAGTTAAAACTCCAGTTGCTGATTGTGATTCTTATATAATTGATGAAAATAATTATGTTTTTGTCCCAATTTTAAGAGCTGGCTTAGGTATGGTTGATGGAATTTTTAAAATGATTCCAAATGCTAAAATTGGTCATATTGGGTTATATCGAAATGAAGAAACTTTAGAACCAGTAAAATATTTTTATAAAGTACCTAAAGGTTTAAATAAAAAACAAGTAATTTTATTAGATCCAATGTTAGCAACTGGTGGTAGTGCTTCTGCTGCTATAAAACTTTTAAAGGATGAAGGTATTAAAGATATAAAATTTTTATCTATTATAGGTGTTCCTGAAGGAATAGAAAGAGTAAAAAAAGATCATCCAGATGTACAAATATATTGCGCTAAAATAGATGAACGTTTAAATGATATTGGATATATTGTTCCAGGTTTAGGTGATGCTGGAGATAGAATTTTTGGAACAAAATAAAAAAAGACTTATGTCTTTTTTCTTTTTATTTCATAATATATTATGAAAGGAGAATATTATATGAATAATAGAATATATCCTGAATATTATCAAACTAATGATGATAGAATAGGTTTTATTGGACCTTTTTTACTAGGAGGTCTTACAGGGGGGTTAGTAGCGCCTTATTTCTATGGTCCACAAAATAGACCACCATATTATTATCAAAATAATATATATGGTCCTTATCCATATCCATACCCATATTATCGAAATAACTAGTCTATAACAAGCTTTTTATGATAAAATAGTATTGGTGGTAATATGAAAAAGAGTATTAAAATTTTAGTAGGTTTTCTAGCATTTATAGCAGTATTTGTTGGAACATATTTTTATGCTAAATATTTTGGAACAATCGGCTTTAAAGTTAATGAGTACATTATTGAGGATAAAGATATTAGTGAGGATTATGATGGCCTACAAATCGTACATTTAAGCGATATTCATTTTGATGATGATCTAAATGTTGATAATTTTAAGAAAATTATCAGTGATGTAAATTTACATAAGCCTGACATTGTTGTCTTTACAGGTGATCTCATAAGTAACACTATTTCTGACGAAAAATATGAGGAATTAGTTGAGATTATGAACACTTTAGAAGTGTCAATCGGTATGTACGCTATTGACGGAAATCACGATTATAAGTATAAGAGATGGAACAATTTAATCGAGGATTGTGGCTTTATTAATTTAAATGATTCTTACGAAATTATTTATACAGATAGCTATGAATCAATATTCATTGCAGGTATTAGCAATAACACTTATACAACAAAAAACATCGAAGACAAATCTGAAACTATTTTTGATTATTTAAATAGCGACGAATATAATAGTACTTATAATATTTTGTTAATGCATGAACCTGATTTTATTACAGATATTGATTATAAGTTATTTGATGTTGTTATGGCTGGTCATTCCCATAATGGTCAAGTTAGATTACCATTTATAGGGGCATTTTATACTCCTACAAATGCTAAAAATTATTATAAACCATATTATAATTTAGATGGTACACATTTTTATATTTCAAATGGTATAGGTACAAGTGAATTACCAGTAAGATTATTTAATAAACCATCATATAATCTTTATAGAATAGCAAAAAAATAGATATAAATTATCTATTTTTTTTATTTATATATACCATTAATTTTTTGTCTAACTTCTAAACCTGGTTCATTTAATGTCCATTCATTATTATTTTTAACTAAATTAAAATCGATTGTATATGTAGCTGTATCTTTTGTTTCTTTTAATCTTTTTAATTTATATTCAGCAAATGACATTTCTTCATTATTATCGTCATCTTCTTTTTTCATATCTTCCTCATCATTTAATAAGGAACCTTCATCATCTTTATTTGAATATAGACTACTTTCTTCATCTATATTTCTTGTATTTGTATTTGCTTGATTACTATAATAATTTTCTATATCAGCTAAACTTTTTGTATAATCTATTACAACTATTTCAGCTGTTACAGTTGCTTTATCTCCATCGATTTTTTCATCTTTAATTTTATAAGTCATTTTTTGATAATTATCTTTTATAATTTTTTTATACTCTTCAACTTGTTCTTCAGTAAAGTCTGTATCTTGAACAGTTGATTCATCAATTTGATTAACTACATCATCATGTAATGTTTGATATTTATTTAAATATGCCTCTACTTTTTTAGTAGGAGTATTATCCATATCGTCAAGCATATCACATCCTGTAACAAGTGATAATGATAATAATAAAGTAACTAATAATTTTTTCATATTTCCCTCCTCATTTTTTATTTTGGATCAAATTGAAAAAATTATACATTTTATTATAATTGTTTAATACAAAATCTTTATTAATTGAATTTATATCAAGTTCAAAACATAAATAATCATATAAATTAGGATCTATATTTTCAAGACAATTTAAAACATAATTTATTTTATCTTTTTCTTTTCGTGTTAAGAAATTATCCTTTGTTTCATTTTTCACTATAATTGATAAATTTATAAACGGATATTTAGAAAAGTCATCTAATATATCATCTTCTTCTTCAATTAGTAAATCAGAGATAAGTTTTATTTCACCACTAGAATTGGATGAAATAGCAAGCACTTTTTCTTCAGTACAAACTAAAAATAAATAATCATATTTTAATTTACTAAATGTACTGCATTTATATTTTATACTTTCTAAAAAATTTTTATTATCTATAATGTTATTGGTTTTAATTTTAAATAAATCATTACTATCAATTTTAAAAATTGGTATTTTTCTAATATGTGTTAAATAATCATTATTATTCCATTCAAAAAACTCAATGAAATCTTTATTAAGATTTAAAATTATATCTTGAATATATATCATTTTTATTATCTCCTTTGCTATAAACTGATATTATCATTAATATTATTCCTATTAAAATATAATAAAATTCTATTCTTCTAATAATAAAATATACATATTCTTTAAAATTATACCCAATAATAATATAATTCAAAAAAGTTATCATATATGCTAATCCTATAGATGTTAAACCAAACCCAATTAAAAAAATTAAATATTTGATTTTCATAAAATCACCTATTTAATTATATTAATAAAAAATAAAAAAACTCTTACAATGTAAGAGTTTGCATACTATTTGGTGGAGAATGAGGGACTCGAACCCTTGACCCCCTGCGTGCAAGGCAGGTGCTCTAGCCAACTGAGCTAATTCCCCAAATCAATTAATGCAAGCATATTATAACATTGTTTTTTAAGGGTTGTCAACAACTTTTTGAAAAAAAATTAAAAAAAATATAATATTTTTCAATATTATATCTTATTTTG
>CAJGDV010000060.1 GCA_904502155.1 uncultured Bacilli bacterium | reverse complement strand
AGCACCGATAATACCGTAACAATTATCTCCCTCAAATTTTAAATTAACATCTTCAAATAAGGTTCTTTTCCCAAACCTTAGACTCATATTACTAACTGTTATCATCTAATCCCTCCAAATTCACTATTAAATAATATCATATTTATTATATTTAAACAAGCAAAAAAGACATTATAAACTGTCTTCTTCTTTTAAATGATGTAAAGTGAAAGCTGCAAGCAATAAAAAGGAAATTGAATAAATAAATATTAATATTTTAAATAAATATTCTTGTTTAAATAATCCAGCAATTATTAAAAGTACATAACCTACAACACGACCTAAACATAAATAAAATTCTCTTACTGATAAATGCTCAAGTTGATAATTTCTTTTTATTACTCTATATTTAGCAACTTTCATATTCATAATTTGAATTATTAAAACCATCATTGCAGCACCTACATTATAAACTAAATTATAAAAAATTAATGTTGCTTTATTAGTATTTATCATAAATAAAATAATACTAAATGTTATTAATATTCCACTTATTGTCATATATTTACCAAAATCTTTTTCACGTGCTTTTTTTGCAAATAAATATGAAAGAATTACATTAATAAACATAAAAATTGATGTAAAAATCCCAAGATTACTATTTGTTTTAAACATTTTAACAACATATAAAGTTATAAGTGTTCCAAGAGCACTATTTGATACGGCAAATCCTGTTAAAAATTCAATCATATGGTTTACTCTAAAATATCTTACTAAGTTATGGTTTTTTATTGTTTCATTATACTTAGTTAGACTATATTTATTTGTATGTTTATTTTTAGAGGTAAAAGTACATGCTAATAATAAACATATTAACTGAATAACAATAAATATAATAGCTACTTCACTATAGGTATATTCCATTAATAGAAAACCTACAATTAATGGAATAATAACTTGTAATGTATTTGATATAGCTGTTTTATATCCATACCAACTTTTTAAAACATGATCTCTTATTTCATTAGCAATTAAATAGTTATAAGGCATATAATATGATCCTAAACCAAATCCATATACAAAGCCAATTAACCATGTTAAATTTAAAATTTTATTTTTAAAGAATAATAACAATAATAAATAGGAAATATTAATTATTATTCCAATTCTAAGTCCCATTGTTTTACTTCGTTTTTTAATCCATGAACTAATGAAAAAAGAACATATACCAGCTGAAGCGTATGCAAATATATTATATCCAGCATATAAATAAATATTATCAATTTTATCTTTTATAAAAAAGGCTACAAGAAATGGTCCAGTAAAAATACCAACTGAAATTTTTAAACATTCAATTATTAATAGCATTATTTCTTGCTTATTAAATTTATTCATGCTACCCCTACTTTCTTATAATATTATATCATTTGTAATCAACTTTTTTCAACAATATTAAAAAGTACCTTAAAAAATAGAGGTTTTTGTGATAAAATATAAATGTGGTGATGAAGATGTTTAAAAAAGTAAAAATTTTAGATGAAAAAGATAAAAAATTAAGAATCAAAAGTGTTCCATTTACAGAACCTGTAAGTGAGGAAGAAAAAAAATTAGTAGATAGAATGATTAAACATTTGACTTATAGTCAAATACCTGAATATGAAGAAAAATATGATTTACGTCCAGGTATGGGATTAGCATTTCCACAAGTAGGAATCAATAAAAGACTTATTGTAATTGTTGATGAATATGAACATGGAAAATTTGAAAATTATATTGTAGTTAATCCTAAAATTATTAGTCACTCTGAAGAAAGAATTGCAGCTGAAGCTGGTGAAGGATGCTTAAGTGTTAATCGTGAAGTAGATGGACATGTTCCAAGATATGCTCGCGTTACTGTAACAGGATTAGATTTAGATGGTAATCCACTTAAAATTAGAGCTCGTGAAGAACTTGCTATAGCATTCCAACATGAAATTGATCATTTAGATGGTATTTTATTCTATGACAGAATTAACAAGAAAAAACCATTCTTTAATGAAAAAGAAATTAGATTATTATAGGAGAGATTATGAAAACGAAATATAAATTTGTATTATTAATTTTTACTGCTTGTATTTGTTCGATAATGATTTATTATTTTTGCGAAAAATCACAACCAGTATCTTATGTACAAGATGTAATTACTTATCAAAATAAAGTTGATGCAACTGAGCTTGCTATCACTAATTATACTATTGATGATCCAAAGATAGTTATTGACCCTTATGGTGTTTCACCTCTTACAGCTTTAATTATTTTTGAAACAAAAGATTTAACAACGCCTAAATTAACGGTTGTTGGTAAAACAAGTAATACTTCAATTACTAATACATTTAAACCTGGAAAGGTTCATTATTTACCTGTTTATGGTTTATATCCTGATTATGATAATAAAGTTATAGTTGAAGTAAATGGTAAAAAACATGAATTTGTTATTAAAACGGAACCACTTCCTGATAATTTTGTTACTGCTACTTTAGCAGAAGTTAATAGTGCTGAAATAAATGGTAATAATGATTTTTATTTTGTAACACCAGCTAGTACTGGTTATACTGCAGCTTATGATATTAATGGAGATGTTCGTTGGTATTTAAATGAATTCTTTTTATGGGATATAGAAAGATTAAATAATGGCAATATTATGCTAAGTACTAATAGACTTGTTAATCCTCCATATTACATGTCTGGATTAGTAGAAATGGATTTACTTGGAAAAGTTTATTATGAATATTCTATTCCTGGTGGATACCATCATGATTATTTCGAACTTCCAGATGGTAATTTAATTGTTGCAAGTGATAATTTTGAAAATGGTACGGTAGAAGACTTTATTGTTGAAATTGATAGAGATACCGGAAAAATTGTAAAAGAAATAGATTTAACTAAAATTCTACCTATTAAAGAAGGTGGAAATAAAAATTATCAAACTGAATATGATTGGTTTCACAATAATTCAGTATGGTTCGATGAAAAAACAAACTCTTTAACATTATCTGGAAGACATACAGATAGTATTGTTAATATTGATTATGAAACTTTAGAAATTAACTGGATTGTTGGTTCAAAAGAAAATTGGAATAAAAAATATCATAAATATTTCTTTACTCCTGTTGGTAATTTAGAATGGCAATATGCTCAGCATGCAGCTATGATTCTTCCAAATGGCGATTTATTCGTATTTGATAATGGTAATAACAAAAGTAAAAAAACTGATAATATAATATCTGCTAGTGATAATTATAGTCGTGGAGTTATTTATAGACTTAATTTAGATGAAATGACTATAAAACAAATTTATCAATATGGTAAAGAATTAGGAAGTTCTTTCTATTCTCCATATATTTCAGATGTTGATTATATTGATAGTAATCATTATTTAATTCATTCTGGTGGTATTTCATCTTATAAAGGTGTTCCAAATAATGAACCTGCAGGACTTTCAAAAGTTGATGCTTTAAATAGTATAACTGTTGAAGTTAAGGATAATAAAGAAATCTTTAAATTAGTTTTACCAAGTAATTATTATAGAGCTGAAAAAATGAGTTTATATTCAAATAATGAATATGAACCAAAAGAAGGAATTAAATTAGGTTCACTAGGTGTTACTAAACCTAGTCATAATGATTCAATTTTATTCTTTAATAAAAATGGTGATAAAATTATAAATAAATATAATTTAAAATTTACTAAAGAAGCTGATCGTTTAGTTATTAGTGGTACATTTAAAAAATCAGATGATGTTTCAATTATATTAGATAATGTATTTGATAAAAAAACATATGATTTAACAATATCTAAAAAACCTTATACAGCATTATGCTTAGACGTATTTACTGCTGAAGAAGAAAAAAAAGGTATTAATGTTACTAAATATATTAATGATGAAGACTTAAAAGGTAAATATTATATATATATGAAAATTAATGGTAAATATTATGATTTTGATAAATTTGTAGAATTTTAAAAAGTAGTTATTAAACTACTTTTTTTGTGCAAGAAAAAAACATGATTATTTTTGAATCATGTTTAATAAGTTAATTTTAAATAAGTCTTTATCTGAATGTTGTTTAGATACCATTACACCTTTATAAGTAACTAATTCTGATTGATGTCCTTCAGTTAGGATATCTTCTGGTGTAAGTTTATCAAGCATAACAATTTTTTCTCCTTCATAAACCATATAATGTAATTTAATATCTCCATGTACTTTAGAGAACATTATATCTGTTGGTAATTTTAATTCATAAGTTTTTGTTCCTTGTGCTTGATTAGTAGAAACAACTTGTCCTAAGAAATTACCTTCTTTTAATGCAGGATAGAAATCAAAATATAATTTTTTGTATGCTAACATGTTATATTTTTTTAATGATCTTTCTAATTTTTTAAATTCATTTTCATTTACATATTCAAATAAATAAGCCTCTTTCATAGTATTTTACCCCCTCTTATATAACACATAGTTACTTAATAATAACATAAGATTATTAAGTTGTCAAATTGAGGGTCCTTCTATTTAGTTTATATCAAGTTCTACAATTGTACATCCTTGATTACGATAGCATATACCATAATCAATTACCTTTTTGTTTCTTTTTAAGGTTTCTTCACAGGCTTTTTTAACTTTACCACCACTTATACCATGTACTATGGCAATAAAACGTTTTTTAAGTTTTATATTGTCTTTTATAAAGTCTTTTATTCTGACTACTGATATATCTACTATTTCACCGTGCAAATCTAAAGTTGGAAGATTATTATAGTCTAATAAACCTGATCTATAATCACTTAATTTTAGCATATCTTTCTTCTACTTCTTTTTTAGTTGGTATTGAAAATCTTCCTCCAACTCTTTCTGTAGATAATGCACCAGCGATATTAGCATATTTTAAAGTTTTTTCATAAGGAAAATTATTTGCAAGTCCATATGCTAATGCACCATGGAATATATCCCCTGCTCCAGTTGAATCTATAGGTTTAACTTTTATTGATGGCATTATTTTTACAACACCATTTTCTTCAAAGACACAGCCTTTATCTTCTAGAGTAATAATTACGTTTGTTTTAAATTTATTTTTTAATTCTCTATATGCTTCAATAATAGAATTAGTATAAGTATAGTTAATATTAACTCCAGATACTGATTCGGCAAATGTTTTAGAACAAGCTACATAATCAACTAGTTTACATAGTTCTATAACTTCATCTGTAGGTCTTCCAGCATCTATTACAGTTATAGCATTCGGATATTTATGAATTGCTGCTCTACTTACTGATGGTTCCTGACCATCAATTAAGATTAATCCAGGATTAATATCAAAATTAATTAATTCCATTTCTTTATTTTCTTTTTTATATGCAAAAACAGTTCTTGAACCATTTTCATTATTAGCAAGAATAAAAGAACTAGTTGTCTCAGCATTATCGTCTAATTTAGTATATTTAGTATTTACACCAATAGAATCGAATTCTTCTTTGATTCTTCTTCCATATGCATCATTCCCAAGTAAACCTGCAAAATAAGTTGTCATTCCCCATTTTGAAAGTAAATATGCTGCATTACTTGCAGGACCGCCACCACATTCTGTTCTTTTATTAATTCGATATTTTTCGTTTTCTTCAGGGTATTCATCTAATAATATTGTTATATCATAGGTTGCATGACCTATACATAATATTTCCATTTTTACCTCCTATTCGCATGAAATTATATCTTCATCGTATATATATTTGAAATTTTTACTACTTTCAACATATCTAATTTTTATGCCACCATCCATAGCTAAATCAGTTCTAGGATCTACAATTTTTGTATTTTCTAAATATCCTAATTCTTTTAACTTAGATAAACAAACTATTGTTTCAGCTCCATCTACAGTTGAAATATTTTCAATATATTCGGTAGCATATTTTTTAGCACCACTTTTAATCTCTTCAAGTTGAGCTTCATAAACTCTATCT
The DNA here is from genome assembly GCA_904502155.1 of uncultured Bacilli bacterium. Taxonomy (GTDB): domain Bacteria; phylum Bacillota_I; class Bacilli_A; order RF39; family UBA660; genus CAJGDV01. The sequence goes on along the minus strand of CAJGDV010000060.1, from coordinate 1,269 downwards.
TTACTACGTTTAATAACCCCTTCAACAACAGGAATTGAAATCATACCAATAATAGCAAGAAGTGCAATAACTGTAATCATTTCTACTAAAGTAAATCCTTTGTTTTTCATACTCTCACCTATAATAAATTATAACATAAAAAAGAAATAGTATAAAGTCTATTTCTATTGTTTCCATATTATTTTCTTATTTGTAAATCCACTATTCTCAGCAAATGGTTCATTATAAAGATTAAAATCATTTGATGAAGCTTTGTTCATAATGGTTACAGTTTTAAGTTTGTTATATGCAAAAGCGTGTTTACCTAAAACTTTAACTGATCCAGGAATTTCAAGTCTTTCGATTCGGTTACTTTTAAATGCTGATTCTCCAATACGTTCAAGTTTTTCTGGTAAAATTATTTCTGTAAGTGTATTTCCTTGAAAAGCTTCTTTAGCAATAATTTTAAGATTATCAGGAAGTTTAATTTTTCTTATCTTTAATTCACTATCTGAAAATCCGCCTTCTTCAATTGTATGTAATAATGAATTATTAGATAAATCAATTTCATCATATGTTGTTAAAGATGTAACCCCATATCCAAAAGCATGTTCTTTAATTGTTTCTAAATATAATGCTTTTGAAAAATTAACTTTTTTACTATGTAATAAATAAGCATTATTTTGATTATCTATACCTTTTATACTTCTAACTTTTTGATTATTAATATATGTTGGTATTTCTAATGTTTCAAAATTAGAACATCCTCCAGCTGAAGTATTTAGACCTTGAATTTCACCTTCATTAGCGTCAAAATTAAAACAACTACCTGTATAATTTAAAGTTTCACATTTATAAAAATATGCATAATTTGTTTTTCCTGTTTCTTCATTATATTTTACATGAATACATCCATTTAATTCTTCTTCTGTTTCAGCATTAATCATTTTTTCATCGTTTAGAAATTCTGATTTTTTAATATCATCAAGTGGAATTAATACTTCATTATCTTCATCATATTCTAATTTATTATCATATTTTAAAACATATTTTTTAGAAGCTTCTAATATTTCTTTTATTTGTGAATTTTTAGTTTTTTGAGCAGAGTTACTTAAAATTGTTTCCATTATTGGAATAGAAATTATAGCGACAAATGCTAGTAACGTTAAAACTGCTAGAAGTTCAACTAAAGTAAATCCTTTTTTCATACTATCACCTATTATTAATTATAACAAAAAATACTTAATTTTTTAAGTATTCTTTGTAATTTTGCATTAATTTAATTTCTTT
>CAJGDV010000059.1 GCA_904502155.1 uncultured Bacilli bacterium | reverse complement strand
TAATAAAATAACTTATATTCAAGCATATAAAATTAATGAAAATAATTTTCAAATATTTTATCGTAGCAATTTATATTCTTGGGATGTATTATATTTAAATATAGAAGATGAAAAAATAGAAAATTATAATTTATTTATGGCTCCTGAGCAAATATATATTAATACGTTTATGTTAGAAGATAAGATTAGATTTGTTATTCAAGGACATCCTTCTAAAAGTCAAATTAAGGGGTTATACGAAGGATTTATAGATTTTGATGGTAATTTATATGATGGCGATAATAATCTTTTAAAAAACATAAAAGAAGACAAAAAACTATCATATGACGATTATAAAAAAATATATGAATCAGATAATAGAGTAAGATTACTTGATATTAATGAAAATGGTATATTGTTTTGTGAAATTATAGATAAGGTTTGTAAATATACTTACTATGATGGAAATCCTAAAATAATAGGTGAAACAAAAACATTAATTGATAGAGATAACTATTATTATGGCGGAGCTATATTTGATAATAATGATGTAATTTATATATCAGATAATAAAGTATACAAAAATAATAAATTACTTTATGAATCATCTAAAATGATTCATAGACCTATTTTAGTTAACAATAATATTTATGTTTTAGAAGGAGATTATAATTCCTATACAGATTTTAAAACTAGATTAAAAAGAGTAAATTAAAATACTCTTTTTTATGTTATAATTATAATAGGGTGATTATAATATGAGAAATGTAGGGACAGTCGTAAGAGGCATAAGAACCCCAATAATTAAAGCTAACGATGATTTAAAACAAATCGTTATAGATTCATTAATGAATGCAAAAGAAAGTGAAAACATCGAATTTCACGATAAAGATATTGTTGCTATAACAGAAGCTGTTGTAGCTATATCTGAAAATAATTATGTAACAGTAGATGATATTAAAGATGATGTTTTAAAAAAATTTAAAAACAAAGAAGTAGGATTATTATTTCCAATTTTATCTAGAAATAGATTTTCATTAATTTTAAAAGCTATTGCTAGAGCAATGGATAAAATTTATCTTCAATTAAGTTTTCCATGTGATGAAGTAGGTAATGGAATTTTAGATGAAGAAGATTTTAATAATTCTAATTTTAATTTAGGAAGCTTAATAACTGAAGAAGCTTATGATAAATTTTTTAAAAACTATGTACATCCATTTACTGGGATTAATATGAAGGATTTTTATAAAGAATTAATTGAAAGTGAAAACTGTGAAGTTGAATTTATTTTTTCTAATGATCCTAAAACAATAGCAACATATACTAACGATATTTTAGTATGTGAAATACATAATAGAGATAAAACTAAAAAACTTCTAGAAGACCATAATGTTTATACATTATGTGACATAATGAAAAAAAGAAGAAAAAATACTGGATACAATCCAACATATGGTGTTTTAGGCTCTAATAAAGCAACTGAAGAAAAATTAAAACTATTCCCAAGAAATGGAAATAGTTTAGTAAATAATATTCAAAAAGAATTAAAAAAAGTAACAGGAAAAAATATTGAAGTTATGGTCTATGGAGATGGAGCATTTAAAGACCCTGTAGGAGGAATATGGGAACTTGCAGACCCTGTAGTATCCCCAGCATATACCAAAGGGTTAAAAGGAACTCCAAATGAACTAAAACTAAAATATTTATCTGATAATAAGTTTAAAGATTTAAAAGGTGAAGAACTTGTTAAAGCAATGAAAAAAGAAGTAAAAAGAAAACAAAAAGATTTAAAAGGAACAATGCTTTCTCAAGGTACAACACCAAGAAGAATAGTAGACTTAATTGGCTCTTTATGTGACTTAACTAGTGGTTCAGGAGATAAAGGAACACCAGTTGTTTTTATCCAAGGATATTTTGATAATTATAGTAATGACTAAAAAAAGTATTTTGTAATACTTTTTTTTGATATAATTAATAATAGGAGTGATATTAAATGAAAAAAGGATTTACACTTATAGAATTACTAGCAGTTATTTTAATTTTAGGTATTATAGCATTAATTGCAATACCAACAGTTAATAATATTTTGCTAGAATCAAGAAAAGGAGCTTTTTCTAGTACTTTAACTAATTTAGGAAAAGCAATAGAAGAAAAATGTACGTTAGAACAAATTAAGAATCAAAATATTACAACAAGCTATATAATAACAAATGGAGTAATATCTCCAAACTTAGACATCAAAGGAAACTTACCTGATGGTATTATTTATGTAAATAATGAATGTTTAGTTTCTTTTACATTATCTGATCAAAATTTTATTGGACAAAAAGAATTTGAAGGAGAAGTAGTTATTACTAAAAATGATGGTAGTAATATAAATAATAGACCTCATTATACATTAAGAAAATCAGATTTTAGTAATTATTATGTAATTTCTGCAGGTAAAGATATACAATCTATTGATTATATTGAACAAATTTTATCTATCACATTTAAAAATGATAAAAATATTCCTAATGATGCTGTAGAAACATGGGATATGTCTGAAGCAGGAGATAATAGCATTATTGGTTATATTGTAAAAGATAGTGATGATGAAAATTATTACCATGCATATATTGGTAGTGATGGAATTATTGATAGCAATCCGGATTCTTCATTTATGTTTTCAGGTTTTACTAATTTAAGAAGTATCAATTTCGGTAATTTTAATACTTCAACTGTAACAAATATGATGGGAATGTTTATGAACGCATCTACTTTAGAAAGCATAAATTTAAGCAGTTTTGATACATCTAATGTTACCGATATGTCTGGAATGTTTATATATTGTGAAAAATTAAAATCCTTAGATTTAAGTAAATTTGATGTTTCAAATGTTACTAACATGGAAATGATGTTTGTTGATTGTTGGGATTTAATGCAAATAATGATACCAAAAAATATTTCAAGTTCTACCAATATTACGGATATAACATCATCTAGATTTGTTGGAAGTGATGGTAATGAATATTTAGCAGGTACATTCCCAAAAGGTAATAGTACTTCTATAACATTAACAAGAGAACCAGAATAATTAAAAAGTTATAAGTATTAATTTAAAAAGTATTTAATAATACTTTTTTTTATATTATAATGAAGTTGGAGGCAATATGAATTTTATAGGAAAGGGAAGAGAAGGCTATGTTTATTACTATGATGGATATGCCTATAAAGTAATAAACAATATATCAGATAATAAGATAGAAAAAATTAAAAAATTAAAAGAAAAAGAAATAGATAATGTCATATTTCCAAAAGATTTATTTATAAAAAATGATGAAATCATAGGATATAGGATGAATTATGTTGAAAAGAAATGTGACATGTATGATTATATTGAAAGTTTAAAAACATTAGAAGAAAAAATAAACTTTCTAACAGAAATTGAAAAAGTATTTAAAAAATTACATCAAGAAAAAATATTAGTAGTAGATTTAAATCCTAGAAATTTTATAATAGATGAAAATAAAAAAATAAATTTTATTGATACCGATAATTATTATGTAGAAGATTTAAAAAATGATATTAATCCATTATTTTTTTATAGATACTATAAACTTAAAGTAACAAAAAAAATCGATGTCAATTTCGATAGATTCCAGTTTTTTTTATTCGCACTTGACTATTTAACAAAACAAGAAATGAATGACAAAAAATTTTTATATTATATTAAAGATAATACATATTTAGAAGAGTTCATTGAATCATTAGATATTCCAAGAGATATAAAAGATTATATGATTAATTTAGGAAGTGGGAATAAGGAAAAGGATTACTTAATGGATAATCTTGAAGTATTAAAAACAAAAAAAATAGAAAAAATAAAAAGTAGGTAGATTTATGATAATATTAACAAGTCAAATAGATAAAGATAAAAGAGTACTTAAAACAATCAAAGAAAATTTACAAGACGATAAAATGTTTTTATTTATCGCAAGCGATAGAGAAAACCTTAAAGGAAATATAGAATATATGAATAAAATTAAAAACTTCTTAAACCAAGAAGTAAAATTTAAAAAAAACTATATTTTAGATAATAGGTTTATAGAATATAAAGACGAATTAATTGAAAATGCTAGTTTAATATTTTTAGCAGGAGGACACCTTCCAAGTTCAAATAAATTTTATAATGATATAAATTTAAAAGAATCACTAAAAAATTTTAAAGGCATTCTAACAGGTGAGAGTGCAGGTTCAATGAATATGGCAAACATAGTATATGCACCACCTGAATATGACTATGAAAGAATTGATCCAAATTATGAAAAGTATTTAAAAGGATTAGATTTATGTAATATAAATATATTCCCACATCTAAACTGGTATATAAATGATAAAGGATTAATGGATATAGTTATAAAAGATAGTAATGATATTGATATTATAGGACTATTAGATGGTTCTTATATAACAATAGATAATGATATAAAAATTCATGGAGAATCATATTTATTTAGAAAAGAAAAAATATATAAAATAACTAATAATAAATAAAAATTAATACATACTAATACTGGTGGTTATATGAAAAAAATATTATTTTTAATAATGATATTTTTCATATCTAGTTTCATAGTATTAGGTAAAGAAAATAGTAGTAGTCAAAACTTTAAAGATACTTTAAGATATGATTATATTTACATTACAATGGATAATCTAACATTAGATAATCTAAAAGAAAAAATTAAAGGCGTAGAAATTGTAGCTGTAGATCTTTATATAAATCCAGTATATAAAGAACATTTATTACTTAACTATACAACAAAAGGTAATATTAAAGAAAAATATTTAAAATATTTAAAAGAAAATAATATGTATAGTGAGTACAATAAATTTTTAGTAAAACCAATAAGAATTAATAAAGTATTAGTATATTCTAATTTAAGTTTATTAAATGAACTAAATTTATTGTAAATTAACAAGAATTTATAGTATAATTATTATCAGGTGATATATATGAGCATTATCTGGTTATTAATTGCAATTTTATTATTAATAGTTGAATTTATGACTGTTAATATTACATATATTTGGTTTAGTTTATCGGCTTTTATTACGATGATTGTTTCTTTTTATACAGATAGTTATTTAGTTTTATTAATTTGTTTCTTCTTAGTTGGAACATTGTCATGTTTATTCTTAAGAGATAGAACTTTTTTATATTTTAAGACTAAAACTACAAATGGAGAAACAGACAAAATAATTGGTAAAGAAGCTATTGTAACAAAAGAAATTAAGAAAAATTCTTATGGTGAAGTTAAAGTACTTAAAAAGAAATGGGCAGCATATTCTAATGACCATTTAAAAGTAAATGAATCTTCAATTGTTGAAAAAATTGAAGGCGTTAAATTAAAAGTTCGTAAAAAATAGGGATTTTTGTTTGAAAATCCTTATTTTTTTAAATTGTAAATATATTTATTTTGTTGTATAATCAATATAGGTGATATGATGAACAAAAAAATTAAAAATGTAAAAATTAACTATACAATGTATGGTAACGATAAAAAAGATACAATTGTTTTACTACATGGATGGGGACAAAACATCGAAATGATGAAGCCACTTGGTGATCCATTTGTTAAAGATTATAATATTTTAATAGTTGATCTTCCAGGACACGGAGAAAGCGAAGAACCAGATTATGCATGGCTTTTTAGAGATTTTGTTGAATGTGTTCATGAGTTATTAGAAGAATTAAACATTAAAAATCCAATAATGATGGGACACTCATTTGGAGGAAAAATATCACTTTTATATGCGGCAACTTATGACGTTAAAAAATTAGTTGTTTTTGGAAGCCCATTTCGAAAAGAAATAAAAAAACCATCATTAAAAACAAAAGTTTTAAAAGGTATGAAAAAAGTTCCAGTAATAAACAAATTAGAAGGATTTGCCAAAAAACATATGGGATCAACTGATTACCGTAACGCATCACCAATTATGAGAGAAGTCCTTGTAAATCATGTTAATTACGATATAACAGAATTCGTAAAAAAAATAAAAGCACCAACACTAATTGTTTGGGGTACTAACGACCAAGCAGTTGATATAGAAGATGCATATAGATTAGAAGAATTAATTTCTGGTTCTGGTGTTGTAGTATATGAAGGAGCTACACATTATGCATATTTAGAACGCTTAGGTCAAACAATTAATGTTTTAAGAAGTTTTTTAGAAAGTAGGTAATTTTAATGACAGTATTATTTTTAGTAGCAATAATACCATGTTTTATTTATTACATTATGAAAGGTAATAAATCTTTACATATGCTACAACAAAATTGGTATAACGAAGGAAATAGATATTTAAGATGGATGCTTCAAAATAAATATAAAGTATTAATCGATCCAGATATGTTCTTCGTAATATTTATTTGTGCTATGTTCTTTGCTAGTAATGCATCATTAGTTTTATATATTTTATTTTACTGTATGGTAGCATTAATGTTTATCAATAGAAAGAAAAAAGAACAAGTTAAAAAACCATTAGCATTTACAAAAAGAGTAAAAAGATTAATGGTAACAGAAATTTTAATATTTTTAATTCCAGCTATAATAATGAGTTTAATAGTAAACTCTAATAATTTATGGGTTTGCTTAACAATTTTAGGAGCATTACCATATTTTAGTTATATTATTGTATTTATTGCAAATATTATTAATAAGCCAATAGAAAAAATGGTATATAACCATTATATGAAATGTGCTAAAAATAAATTAAAAGGAATGACAGAACTAAGTGTAATAGGTGTTACAGGTTCATATGGTAAAACAAGTAGTAAAAATATTTTAAATGATATTTTATCTATTAAATATAATGTATGTCCAACACCAAAAAACTTTAATACACCAAATGGATTAATGCTTACAATTAACAATCATTTAGATAAATTTTCTGATTTTATGATTGCTGAAATGGGAGCATTTAAAGAAGGAGAAATTAAAGAATTATGTGATTTTGTTCATCCTAAATATGGTATCTTAACAAAAATTGGAACAGCACATATGGATAGTTTTGGTTCACAAGAAAATATCCAAAAAGGTAAATTTGAACTTATTGAAAATTTACCAAAAGATGGTGTAGGTGTTCTAAATTGTGATGATGAATTACAAGTATCATATAAACTAAAAAATAAATGTAAAATTTTATGGGTTGGTATTGATAATAAAAAAGCTGATGTAGTAGCATCAAATATTAAACAATCTTATAAAGGTATGACATTTGATGTTGAATTTAGAAATTTAAATGATAAGACAAAATATCAATTTGAAACAAAATTATTAGGTATTCCTAATGTGTATAATATTTTAGCAGGTCTTGCATTAGGTTCTCATTTTGGAATCCCAGTTGAACAATTAATGCAAGGAGTTAAAAAAGTAAGATCAATTGAACACCGTTTAGAATTAAAAAAAT
>CAJGDV010000058.1 GCA_904502155.1 uncultured Bacilli bacterium | reverse complement strand
TTTATCATAAAAAGATTCCCCCTTGCATGCAAAATAGTATATCATGATTTTATAAAATTGACAAAAACTATACAAAAAGATTAAAATTTATGATAAAATTATGATAGAGAGGTGTTTGTATGGACGAACTAATACTAATATTAGTAACAATGCTTGTAACAGCAACAGTAACAATAACAGCTGTTATTTGTGTATTAAGAGCAAAAAGAAAAAATAGATATAAAGTAAAACTAGATAATTTAGATATAGAAAAAAACAAAATAGCAAGTACACCTATAATATCAGAATTATCAAAAGTTGAATCATATAGAAAAAATGAAAAAATTGAAGCAATGTATAATGAATGGGTAAAAAGACTTGATGACATTAAGGATGTTCAAGTACCAAGAATTACAGATATGCTTTTAGAAGCTGATTATTCATTATCACAACAAGATTATAAAGCAACACTTTGTAAAATTGCTAAACTAGAAATTGAATTAAATAAAGCAAGAACAAATGCTGATTTCTTACTTGATGAAATTAAAGATTTAACAACAAGTGAAGAACGTAGTAGAAAAGTAATTACTAGTTATAAAAAACAATATAGAGAATTATTTGAAAAATTTAAAGCTAGTGAAGTAGACTATGGAGAAGTAGCAGAAATAGTTAATTTACAATTCGGGAGCATTGCAAAGAAATTCGAATATTATGAAGAAATTTTAGATAACAATAAATACAATGAATTAAATGAAACATTAGAATCAATTGATGATATGCTTAAACATATGAATGTTGTAATTGATGAAATACCACAAATTATATTAATGGCTACAAATGTAATTCCAAGAAAAATTAAAGAAATTACTGTAGACTATGATAATATGAAGAAAAAAGGTTATACATTAGATTACTTAAATGTTGAAAATAATATTAAAGAAGCAAACAATAAAATTGCTGACATCATCAAAAGAGCTAAAGATTTAAATATGCAAGATAGTATTTTAGAATTAAAAGTATTAGATGAATATTTTGATTCTTTAGTTGTTGATTTTGAGAAAGAAAAAGTAAATAAAGAACAATATGAAGATGTTGGTGGATCTTTTGAAAAAAGATTAGATAAAATTAATAAATTAGTTAACACAATCTTTAAAAAGATTAATGCTATTAAAAAGACATATAATTTAGATGAAAAAGATTTAGAATTATTATTAAAAATTAGAAATGAATTAAAAAAATTAAATGAAGACTATAAAACACTATTAGATCATACTGGTAATAGTTCATTCGCATTTTCAAAATTAAATAAAGAAGTTCAAAACTTAAATGCTAGATTAAAAGCTATTGAAGATAGTCTTGATTCAACACTAGAAACAATAGGAAGCATGAAACAAGATGAACAAAGTGCTAAAACAAGTCTTAAAGATATTAAAGAAATGCTTAAAAAAGCAAGAAATTTAATGAGAGAATATAATTTACCAATAATTCCAAAATCATATTTTGTTGAATTACAAGAAGCACAAGCAGCAGTTAAAGAAATAATTGTTGAATTAGAAAAAACACCTATTGATATAAATACATTAAATGTTCGTGTTGAAACTGCTCGTGATTTAGTATTAAAGCTAAATAAAAAAGCTAATGAAATTGTAAAATCGGCAGCTTTTGCTGAAATTGCTATCGTTTATGGTAATAGATATCGTTCTGAATATGAAGAAGTTGATAAAAACTTATCATACTCTGAAATGTTATTCTTTAAAGGTGAATATAAAAAAGCTTTAGATTTATGTATTAATACTTTAAATAAAATTGAACCTGGAATTCAAAATAAATTATTAGAATATTATTCAAAATAGAACTATTTTTAAAAATAGTTCTTTTTTTTTCTTATTTTATGGTATAATTTTATTATAATAGGATGTGAGATTATGGAAAAAACAACTTTGTACTACAATGATAAGAACATCGAAGTAGTTAGTAGAATACTTGATAGTGAAATAGAACAAAATGATTTCATACCTGATACAGGGGAAGATACAGTTGATTTAAAAGAAGTTTTAGAATTAGCACGCAAAATGAGTTGTGAAACATATATTAGTGGAATGGAAGATATAATTGACTAATAGATTTGATAAAATTGATGAATTTCTAATTCATATTGCAACTTTTGCGTTATCTAATCCATACTTTGAAATAACAGATAATTTTGTATATGGTCAAATGATAAAATATAATATTAAAGATGAAAAAAAGATACTTGATGTATTTAGTTATTTTGAAGATAAATACAAGTATCGTACACATCTTCATGCATATAGAGAAAATAATTGGAAATATTATCTTCAACTTGTTAATGGAAAAGAAGATTTTATAAATAAAAAAGCTCTTAAAATATATATACCTCAAGACCGTAAACATATAAAGAAATCAGCTGAATTAATTTTTGATTTTTTAAACAAAAATAAAATTAAACATTTATCAAAAATTAGTGAAGATATAAGATGTGATAATATTTCAATTAGATTATTATCATTAGAAGATGCTAATTTACTATCAAAATTTATTGATGAAACAGATGAAATAAAAAAAGGATTAATAGATCCAAATCCTTTTACAACAGAGTATAAAAATATTGCATATATAATAGACGATAAAGTGCCATATTTATATGATACATGTTTTTATATAAGTGAATATATTAATGATTTAAGAAAGAATAATAAATTACATCAAGTAAGCTATGTAGATTTTAATAATTTTTTAAATAATATATATGCTAATGTATTTAATAAAGGTGAAAAATTGATAAATTATTGTGAAAAACGTAATATTATCAATAATAAAATTGGTAAATTAATAAGTCATAGAGAAAATTTAGAATTATTATTAATAGCATTAAATCCAAACAAAAATATAAACTATACATTCGCACACTTTAGATGGATTAATAGTGAACAATATAAAAAAGATATTAATAAATTTATGAAAGATTTATTATATAAATCGTTTAATGAAGACGAAGTTACTAAACCAATTTTAACTTTAAAACAAAAAGAAAAACTTTTAGTAGATGCAATATTAAAAACAACTAAAAAATATACATTAGATCATGCTATAAAAGCAGTTAAAAAATATCTTAAAAATAATGACCCTAGTGGTTTTACAAGAGATGATGATATTAGATTAACAATTATTAATTATTTACCTAGTGCTGAAGTAGTATTAATAATTAAAAATTCCCTTGATGGAGAATTTGATTTAGAAAGATATATAAATAATGCAATAAGCATTAATATAGATAAATTAAAACAAGAAATTCTAGAAAAAGCTTGTATTCAAACATATGGAGAGTTTGGAGAAACACAATTTCTAGAAGCACTAAGAGAAGCAATAACAAAGAAAAATTACAAAAAGTTTTCTAATAAAGCTAAAGCTAGAGAAAATTTAATAAGATATATAAATCCGAAAGATTTACCTCAAATTATGAAGCAAGCTTTATTAGATGCTGGTTTACCAGGAGCTATAGTACAAGAAAACTATACAAAAATATATATAGAATTAATTAATAAAACAATGAAAAAGATGGGATGCTAAATGGAATTATTAGATGTATTAAATAATAAAGGTGAAGTAATAGGAACAAAATCTAGAAAAGAAGTATTAAGAAATGGTGACCTTCATCGTACAGTTCATATATGGATTTTAAATGATTATAATGAACTATTACTTCAAAAAAGAAATCCAAAAAAAGATACATACCCTAATTTGTGGGCTATATCAACAGCAGGCCATGTAATAACAAAAGAAACTAGTAGACAAGCTGCTATAAGAGAATTAAAAGAAGAATTAAACTTAAAAATAAAAGAAGAAGACTTACAATTCTTGTTTACAATAAAACGTAAACAAGAAATGAAAGAAATGAAAATTAATTGTTTCGATGATGTTTATTTACTTAAATACAATTTAGATATAGAAAAAACTAAACTTCAAAAATCAGAATTAACTGATTTAATGTTTGTTAATTATAAACAATTAAAGGAAATTTATAATAATAATGATCCTATGTTTGTACCAGCAACAGAAGAACATGATAAGTTATTTAAATATTTAGAAAAAACATTAAAAGATTCAGATTTAGTTTTTAGAACTAAAATTAAACATACATATGATGAATGCTTAAAAGCATGTGCTTTTACATTAAGACATGAAATAATTATTACATCATTATTGTTTTTAGCATCAATAATAGGTTTATTTGGAGTATTTAAAAATATTAAAATATTCTATTATGCTTTAATTTTTATAATGTTATTATTAACATTTATAAATGCTAAAGCTAAAAAAAGAACAAAACAAATTTTTGAATTAATAAAATATGCTGAAACAGAAGAAGAATTATATTTTTATAATACATATTTTATGTCATCAAATCATTTGAATTCTCATATAAAATATAAACATATTTACAAAGTTCGTGAAACTAAAAATAATTTTTATATTTATATAAATAATAATATTTATTTTAATATTAAGAAAGATAAACTTATTGAAGACAATATAATATTTTTAAGAAATTTAAAATAAAGAATATATTTTGATATATTCTTTTTAATGTGTTATAATATACACGCTTTGGAGGGATTATATGGAAAAATTAATTTTAATTAAATATGGAGAATTAACAACAAAAAAAGAAAATCGTAAAGTATTTATTAAGATGTTAGCATCTAATATTAATAATTTACTTTCAGATTATGAATATGAAATGAAATATGATCGTGTTCGTATGTATATTACTTGTGATAATAAATATATTGATGAAATAGCAGAAAAATTAAGTAAAATCTTTGGTATTCATAGTATAGTTATTTGTCATAAAGTTGATAATAATGTTGATAATATTAAAGCTAAAGTTTTAGAAGTTGTAAAACTAGAAAACTTTAAAACTTTTAAAGTTGAAACAAAAAGAGCAGATAAAAGTTTTGAAATTCCTTCAATGGAATTTAATCATGTAATTGGAGGATTAGTACTTAAAAATTTCGATTGTAAAGTTGATGTACATAATCCTGACTTAAGAATACATATTGAAATTAGACCTGAAGGAACTTTTATTTATAAAAATGAAATCGCTGGTAGTGGAGGATATCCTGTTGGTATTCAAGGTAAAGGAATGCTTATGTTATCTGGTGGTATTGATTCACCAGTAGCAGGTTACTTAGCACTTAAACGTGGAGTTAATGTTGAATGTTTATATTTTGAATCTCCACCTCATACAAGTTTAAATGCTAAAAATAAAGTTATTAAACTTGCTAGTATTATTAATGAATATTCAGGTAATGTAAAAGTACACGTTGTACCTTTTACTAAATTACAAGAAGCTATATACCAAAATTGTCCTGCTAATTATAATATAACTATTATGCGCCGTATGATGTATAGAATAGCAACTAAATATGCTATGAAGAAAAAATGTGAAATTTTAATTAACGGGGAAAGTGTAGGTCAAGTTGCAAGTCAAACAATTACATCTATGTCAGTAATTAATAATGTTACAAATATGCCAGTTATTAGACCAGTAGCATGTTTAGATAAATTAGAAATTATAAAAATAGCAGAAAAAATAGGAACATACGAAACAAGTATTTTACCATTTGAAGATTGCTGTACAATCTTCTTACCAAAACATCCAGTTATTAATCCTAAACTTGAAAAATGTTTACAATATGAATCAAATTTTGATTATGAATCATTAATTGATGAATGTATTGAAAATATAGAAGTAATAAAAAATTTAGAACCACAAACTTATGACGATTTATTATAATAAAATAAACCCCATTTCTTGGAAATAGATGATGGGGTTTATTTTTTTTTTGAAAAAAATTATAAATTATTATATAATTGAATTATAAGAATAAGGAGGATATATTATGATTAGCAAAAATAAAGGATTTACATTAATAGAATTATTAGCTGTTATTTTAATATTAGGAATAATTGCTTTAATAGCAATACCTACAGTCAATAAAATAGTTGATGAAGCAAAAAGAGGAGCATTTGAATCTTCAGCTAATAATATTTTAAAAGCAGGAGAGCAAAAATATTTTACAGAAAGTTTAAAATCTACAACTGCTAAAAATGTATATAAATTAGAAGATAATGAATTAGATTATAAAGGAGATACTGCAATAAAGGGATTTGTTGGTGTTAAAGATGATATTGGAGCTATTGCTGTTAATAACGGAAAATATTGTGCTAAAAAAAATCTTAATGATGATAAAATTGAAATTTCAGAATATAATGGTTTTTGTGAAATAGACCCAGAATTGATTGTAAAAGATGTAGATCCTACATGTTTTACTTTTGATGAATCAACTGGAACAATTACAGGTTATGATTCATCATGTGGAGATTCTATTAGAATTCCATCTCAAATTAATGGTGTTACAGTAACAACAATTGGAGATAAAGCATTTTATAAAGATAAAGTTACATTATGTTATGATAATCCAACATATACATATACTTATCCAAATAATTCTAAAGAGAAAATGGAAACTGATGATTTGGCATGCTATGATAATCAAGATGGTGGTTTATTACGTTATGTAGAAATACCTAATACAGTTACATATATTGGAGATGAAGCATTTCATGCTAATAGACTTGAAAAACTTTATTTGCCTGATTCAATAACATCAATGGGTGAATGGGTTTTTGCTGAAAATCAAATTACTGAATTAAAACTTCCAAATAATATTCAAAGTATGGAAACTTGTGTATTTGAAAGAAATTTCATTGAAGAATTAAATATACCAAGAAGTTTAAAAGTTATACCAACTTATGCCTTTGGTTGTAATAAATTAACAAAAATAACATTGAATGAAGGTATAGAAGAAGTTAAACATAGTGCTTTTTGGAATCATTTTATTAATGAAATTACAATACCAAAAAGCATAAAAAAATTAAATAGAAGATCTTTTAACTGGGGAGAAACTAAAAAAGTTATAATTAAAGGGAAAGATTCAAGTGCAGATTTTGAATTGTTTGATAATCCTGATAATGATAATATTTTTGGATGGGCTGATGGTTATGATGATTCATATATTGTTTATGAAGGAAAATAATTAATAATATATCATCTATATTTTATGTTTGATTACTATAGTATAAAACCTTAAAAAATACACATATTAATAGTGTATGGAGGTGAATACTATGAATAAAAAAGGTACAAGTAAAAAAACTGAAAATAAAAATGCTAAAAAACAAGCTGTTGAACAAATGAAATATGAAATAGCTAATGAATTAGGTGTTAAGATGGGTCCAGATGCATCTAGTAGAGCTAATGGACGTGTTGGTGGTGAAATTACTAAAAGATTAGTTAAAATGGGTGAACAACAATTAAATAAATCTAACAAATAATTCATAGGTAGCATTATGCTACCTTTTTTATAGGTGATAGTATGAAAAAGAAAGAACTAAAGAAAATG
>CAJGDV010000057.1 GCA_904502155.1 uncultured Bacilli bacterium | reverse complement strand
TATGCCACCATTGGAAGCTAATGTTATGCCACCATTGGAAGTTAATAATATGCCGCCATTAGAAGCTAATAATATGCCTCCAATTGAAGAAAACATTGTAACAGAACCAAGTGATTCTATGAAAGAAGAACTAATGCCTCAATTAAAACCAGAAGAAGTAAATAGACAACCAAAACTTGAACAAAATACAGAACCATTAATTCAAGAAACAATTGTACCAACAATTATTAAACCAATGGATACTTCAGTAATTGAAAATGTTGAGGAAAAACAAATAATACAACCAAGTACTCCTGACATAATAATGCCTGAAACATTAATTAGTGAGGATATGAATTATGATTTTAATTTAGCTAATCAAACAAATACACAACCAATAACTGAAAATAAACCAGAAGAATTAAAATTTGTAAATAATCCAGTAGCTACAAATGCTGATGATTTTACAAATGTATTTAATCAATCATTTGATGTAAATACTATGGAACTTCCAAATATACCGGAAGCAGATCCAGGTATTATAAGTGAACCTGTAAAGCCACAACAAACAATAGTAACACAAAATAATAATGAAACAGTAATAAGTGAAATTGTTGGTGAGCCAATTATAGATCAAAACAAAGGACAACAATAAAAGTCCTTTTTTATTTGTGTAAAAAATGTTATAATTATTTTAGTGATGGGAAAAGGATGTTGTGTATGAGTGTAAAATTTTATGAATTATTTAATAATATACCAAAAATAAAAATCGATGAAATCAAGTGGATTCCACCAAAAAAAATAGACAATTTTATTTATAAAAACAGCTTAATAGAAAACACATTAAAACATCCACTATGCGAATCTAGAGACAATAAAAATTATGAAGAAACATGGAATAAAATATTAGAAACATATGATATTAGTATTGAAAATTTTAATAATACAATGCATATGTATGATCAAAAAACACGTAATATTATAAAAAACATTAATAAAAAAGGATACATTATAAAAGCATACAAAACACTAACACTTTATTCAAATGAACAAGTAACTATTTTAAAAATGCATGATAATGATTTATTTATTCATTCATCAATTTTAAAAGAACCAATATTTAATTTAATACCAATATTTTATACTTTAAAATTTAATCTTTATAATTTGTTTTTTATAGGAACATCAGGACCGATAGAATACTTTGACTATGACTTAAATGATACAATTAATAAAACATTAAAAAACACAAATAGTATTAAAGATGCTATCTTTTATTTTGTTAATTTACAAAACAATGATGCTATTGAATATCAATTAATTTGTAACTATTATTATGGTAATAAACATTTAAACAACGAGTTATTAAAAAAATATATTAATCGCTTTGAAAATAATATTTCAAGAATAGTAAAAGATAGAAATGATTTATATAAACAAATTAAAAAATTAGATGATGAAATAAAAATAGTAGATGAAAAAAATAAAAGCGTTCTAAAAAAAATAGGTGAACTTAATAATTTTATAAATGAATCTAATAATCTAAGAAAATTACCTGAATCAAAAACAAAACAAACTAAAATAGACAAGTTCTTAAAAGAGCATACTGAAATATTTATTGAATATACTAAAACAGAAAAAAAGGTTAGTGTTGAACAATTTATAACAAATAAGATTAATGATTTATATGAAACAATAATTAACCATCCTACTTATGTTAAAAAAGAAAGACAAGAGTTTGTTGACATTTTGAATAATGATATTATTGATACTTATAAAATAGCAATTAATTATTTTTTAATAATGATTTGTATATCACTTTCTGATGATACATTAGAATCTATTTATGAAGGAAACTTAATAAATAAAGCTGTATTTGATGTTAAGGAATTAAAAGATTTAATAGAAATGATAAATAAAAATTTATTATATTAAAAGTAAACATAGTTTACTTTTTTTTAATTATGATATATTATTAGTTAAAGAGGTGTAAAGATGGAAGATTTAGAAGAACTGGTTAATTATAAAGAGATTACACAGCCGATATTAAAACCGAAAAAAAAATTAACACATACAGATTGTGAAATTAACAATTTAATAAGAAAATATAATGGTTACCTTAAAGATTTTCAAAAAAAACATGATTATAATGATGAATTAATAAACATGCTTACTTTAATACAAATTAGTTTAAATGAATTATATGGAAAAAAGATTAATGATATTTTTTACCAAGTTATGGACAAAAACCGTATTTACTTAGAAGAAGGACATACTTATGAACTATGTCAAAAATATGGATTAGAAGAGACAAATCCATATATTACAGGTTTCTATACTATGGATAAACCAGAAAATTTATTTACTAAAAAAACTAAAATTATTGACCAAAAGATTTTTATAGGTGATACTATGTTTAATCATAAGCTACCTAAAATAGATATTTTAGAAACATTAATTCATGAACTTAGACATGCAATAACAAGTGTTAAAGAAACTAATTTTTATATTGATAAAAATTTATTTTATTCAAGAAGCGGATTATCTGAATTTTTTTATAAAAAAGGTGAAGAAGACGCATATGTATATGGATCAATGATTGATGAAGTATTTAACGTTTATTTTACAGATATATTAATGAATAATATTTTAAATTATAAAAAAAATAATATCGATCGAAATGATTTTAAAAAATATTTATATACATTAAAAAATTATAGTACTAATAAAGTATATGAATCAACAGCATATGATCTTGAAAAGCTAATATGTAAACCTTTGTTTTTTAATAAAGATATTGTTCAATCAGCAAATTATGCAGCTATAACAGGTAATATAGATGCCTTTGCTAATAATTTTGAAAACTATAATTATTATATAAATTTATTAGATTGTCTTTCATATGATTTTGATGAATACTCTTATTTAGATGATGAAGATCAAAATAAAGTTAAAGAAATGATACTAGAATTTAAAAATCAAACATTAAAAAATGCTAAATATTATAAAAATTAGTTTTTACTAATTTTTTTATTGCTTTTTTATACATTTATTGTTTATAATAGAATAATATTTTATTGATGATAAAGGGGGAACAACATGAAGAAAATTTTACTAATTGCAGAAAGTACAAAAATCATTAATGAAAATTACCAATTATATTTAAAATATTTAAACGAAAATAAATGTCATATAACAATAGCAACATATGATAATGAAAACATTAAATATTGCCATAAAAAAATATTATTAAGACGAAAAAAAACAATTAAAACACTAAGAAAACTTGTTAAAGAAAATAATTTTGATATTATTTATACTACTGATAATATTATATTTAGAATTTTTGCTAAAAACAAAACATCAAAAAATATTACTATAATATCTAATTTTAATTTTAGAAAAGAATATTTATTAAGATCTTTTTCGGATATTTATATTGCTTTAAATGAAATTGAATATAAAATAATTAAAGAAAAAATTAAAAAAAATACCTTCCTTGTTAATGGATATGGTATTGTAGAAGAAAAAATAAATCTAAGTAATAATTATAAAATTAAAATTAAAAATGAAATCGGTATAGGAAATAATGATTTCGTATTATTAACTCAAGATAAAGATAATTATAATTTAATTGAATATATGAACGAAGTAAAAGAAGATGTTAAAAATATAAAATTAATTATTAATAATAAAATTAATGATAGAGAAAAAGAACTAATTAAATTTTATCGATTAGAAGATAATATTAAAGTAATTGAAACTAATAAACTTGGTAATAAAATATATTCAATATCAGACTTATATATTAGTACTAATAAGAAAATATCATTTGACAAAAATATTGCTAAAGCTATGAATTTTAATCTACCAATCATAGCATTTAAAAATAATGCTAATACTAAAATGATTAAAAAAAATGGTTACTTAGTAGAAGATAAAATTAGTTTTATAGATCGCATTGAAAGTATTTATTATGAAGAAAATATTGAAAAAATAAAACCAGATAAGAAACAAGTAAAAAAATATTTATTTACTAATATTATTAAATCAATTAATGAAATAGAAAAAACTAGTATGAACTAGTTTTTTATTTCTTTATAGCATCAACAATTTCTTTTTTTGAACAACTATAGCCATTATCAGTATAACCTTGAGGACATATACTATATAATTCAGAACCTAAAATCTTACAAGCATTATCTAAATAATCACCAGTAGAACATACAATAGCTTCATCAATATATTCTCTAATACATGTATTATTTGAAAGTTTATCTTCACCTTCACATGCTGTAATAGTAGGATCAATATATTCGTAATATATACATTTACCATCTCTCAATGTTTCACCTTGTGAACAATAATGTTGTTTATTTTCATCTAAAAGGGCATATTTTTCTTTTTCAGTACGACATTTAGAATTTGCTTCATCAAATTCATATCCAGCTTGGCAAGTTGCATTTTTCTTTGGAACATAAGTAACTTTATATCCACAATTATTTTCTTTTTCAAATTTTTCCGTAGTAACAACACGACCGTCTTTAACAATATCTTCACCAGTTAATGAACATACTTCATTAAAATCAATATTTTGACTAGAAGTTACTTGAACACATTTTTTTCCATTAAAATATCCATTATTTGTACACTTTAATTCATTATATTTTAGTACTATTTCTGTTTGACATTGTTTACCATCTAAAACATCAAGTGTCCCTGGACATTCATATTTAGGTCTTGATAAAATACAAAAAACAGCAATTACAACGACAGTTACAAATCCAATAATGGCATAAATTATATCTGATTTATTGGTCATAACGAATACCTCCTATTATAAATTATAATATAATAAAAAAATAAAATCAATATGATATAATAATGGTGGTGATATTATGAAATTAATTTTATTATTTTGGTTAATTTTAATTTTTTTACTTTCACATCAAACAGCAACACAATCAGGAAAATTAAGTAATAAAGTAAAAAAAGCAATTAAAGCCAAAAAAAGTGTTAGAAAATATGCACATTTTTTTGAATACATGATTTTAGGAATTATATCATTTTTTGTATTAAAAAATACTGTACATCCTAAATTAAATAGTTTTTTATTATGTTATATATATGCATCATTAGACGAAATACATCAATATTTTATTGAAGGTAGGCATTGTCAAGTAAAAGATGTTTTAATTGATTGCTCAGGTTCTTTAATTGGTATTTTTTTAGTGTCATTAATTTGACACTTTTTTTATAAGAATATATAATCATTCATTAAGGATGTGATTTAATGGAAAAAATTTATTTAGAAGGTGAAATTGGTGAAGTAATAGGTGTAGGTGCTGAAGGAAAAGTAACACGACTATCAGATGATAAAGTTGCTAAATATTTTTATTATAATCAAAATGCAATTAACAAAATTAATAAAATAAAAGAAATAAAAAAAATGAACATTAAAAATATTACTAATCCAAGAGAAATAATTTATATTAATAATGAGATTAAAGGTTATACAATGGATTATATAAATTATGAAATGACATTAAAACATTGTATGCAATCTAAAAGAACATTAGAAGAAAAAATTAATTACTTAAAACAAATGGAAAAAATCATTAAAGAACTTCATAAAAATAATGTTGTTTTAGTTGATTTAATGTATCATAATTTTGTTATTTCAAATAAAGTAGTAAAAGCTATTGATATTGATAATTATCACCTTGATAATTATGATACTGATTTTATTCCAAGCACAATTTATGACTCTTATTTAGAAAATATTAATTGTGAAATAGATAGCGATATGGATAAATATAATAATTCATTTTTTATGCTTTATTATTTATGTAATCAATCATTTAAACCAAGTCAAGCACATGGTGATATAGAATTTTTCCAATCTTTCATATCAAAATTAAATATAAGTAATAATTTAAAAAATCTATTTATAGAAATAATGTCTGATAGTACTAATAAACCATATTTAGATGATAATATTGATGAATTAAAAAGTAATCGCCCATTTATATGATATAATATATATGGTGATAGTATGAGAAAGAATGAATTAGGTCATATTTTAGATACTTATTTAAATAAGGATAAAAAAGTAAAAGTATTTTATGATATTGATGAAATTGAATTAAATAAAATGCTTAAAAATATGCAACCATTTGATAAACCTGATATCATATCAACATATGATAAAAAAATAATTGGTATAGAACACTTTGAATTTGATAGTTATAGAAATACTGAAAAGGGAAGTGACTATAGATTAAAAACAAAACATATACAAGAACAATTACAAGAAATAGGTTCTATTGATATTATCAACTTAGAATCTAGTTCATCTTTAGAAAACTATTATAAAAATTTTATTAAAATTTTTAAAGATCATTATCAAAAAATAAACATTTATAAAGATAGAATAAAATTATTTTATGATAAAGATTATGAAATAGAATTATGGTATTTTGTTGAAGATGTAACATTATTCGGGAACTTTTTTAAATTAGATGATAATAAAGTTAAAAGATTACTTCCAATTTATTCAAAAGAAGTAATTAATTTATTAAAAGAAAGTCCTGAAATAAAAGGAATCTTCTTAGGAACAAATATAGGTAGGGAACATCAAATAGTAATTATTCAAAACAATGAAGAAACACTTAAGAGACTAGAATATGAAACATTAGAATTAACAGAAAAAGATTTTATAACATTTGAACCAAAAATAAAACATTAAGAAATTTCTTAATGTTTTTTATTAGCTTCTTTTATAAATTCTTTTTTGCATTGACCATCAGATTCAGTATAACCATATGGACATACACTAGTTGGTTTTATAGTTTCTTCAGATAAAACATAACATTTATCATCAATTAATGTTTCACCTTTTAAACATGCTTCGGCTTCTTTAGTTTCAGTTTCTAAATAACAATAATCATCTTTTAAAACATGTGTATCAGATGTACAAAAAACACTGCGAACAGGATCTCTATAATCTGTTTTCTTACATATTTTATCATTTATAGCATATCCACTAGGACACACATAATCACCATCTTCGTTTAAAGTGGCATCAATTGTTGTTTCTTTATAACAAACATTATTATTATTTAATCCAAAACCATCATCACATGTATATTTTAAGTTTCCAGAATAAAATTCTGTTATAAGACATTTTCCATCTTTATAAGATAACTCAATATTCTCATCAGCCTTACTTATTTCACATGTCTTATATTTATCAAAATCATTGTATTTTAAATATTTATAACATTTTCCTTCATGTAGAACATAACCTGATTTACAAGTATTAGATAAATAGGGAACATATTCATATTTGTAACATTTTCCATCTCTTAAATTATAACCTTCATCACATGATAATGGATTTATAAATATATTCATTAATACCCCAATTGCGAATACAACACATGAAAAACAAAAAAATCCAATTAAAACTTTTCTATTCATAATATCCTCCTACTATTAATAGTATA
>CAJGDV010000056.1 GCA_904502155.1 uncultured Bacilli bacterium | reverse complement strand
TGGTTCAATATAGTCAAAATTAAAATCTTCAATTATTGTTTTAGCTCTTTGACTAGCCATTTTTGTTTTGTTTTTTCTAATTTGTCTTTCTAATTTATCAGATACTAAATCAATTGAAGCATATAAATCTTCGTTTGATTCTTCTCCTCGAAGTATGATTTTTTTAGTTGGAATTGTTACTTCAACAATTTGCTTATTTCCTTTTACTGTTACATTTACTGTTGCAGTAATATTATATGGGTTTTCAAGGTATTTATCTAGTCTACCTAATTTGTTTTCGATGTAGCTTTTTATAGCTTCTGTAACATCAATATTTTTTCCTCTAATAATAAATTTCATATTATCATCCTCCATATATATTATACCAAAAATTTGCTTTTTTTTAAAGAGTTGAGCAATAAAAAAAGCCAATACTACTGGCTTTTTTTATACTAATGCAGTTTTAATTTCAATTACATTTTTAGCTTGTAAACCTTTTGCAGTTTCTACTAATTCAAATTCTACAAATTGTCCTTCAACTAAAGTTTTATATCCTTCAGATAAAATTGCAGAATAATGAATAAATATATCTTCACCATCTCTGTATTCGATGAATCCATATCCTTTCGTATTGTTAAACCATTTTACTTTTCCTCTCATAATTTAATCTCCCTTCTAATAACTTGTTTACAATATAAATATACCATCTGGAGTATTACATTTTCAACAAAATTGAATCCCAAAAAAACGACAAATTAGGTTTAAAAATAACAAAAAAACGACTAAATTTGTTTATTTTTGTCGTTTTATATTCACCCTCTGTATTAAACAATCTTCAAAGATGCTGATATCATGTTTAAATTTTTTATTTTTATCTAAAATTTGTTTTACAAGTACTAAACCATATCCATGACCATTTTCTTTAGTTGTAAATCCTTTTTCAAAAATTTTATTTTTGTCTATTGCTGAATTTATTGGATTAGATAATTCTAATGATAAATAATCATTTTTCATAGTTAGTGAAAAAGAAATATTATAAAATTTTTTTTCCGTACATTCTTCAATAGCATTGTCAAAAAATACACCAATGATTCTAGTAAAATCATATTCGTCATTAATAGTAAATTTTGAAAAGTCAAAGTTTTTAGCACTTTTATCTATAAAAACATCTACGTTGATATTATTTTCATTAGCTTTTTTAATTTTATTATGTACTAAAGATTTTAATGAATTTAATGGGATATTTCTAATTTGAAATTGTATTGCTTCATTTGGTTCAAATTCATTTTTTACTATATTATTTATATATTTTTTTGTTTTTGATTCTTCATTTTTTATCATAGTTGATACTACCAAAAATTGATTTTTTGTTTCATGCATCTGAATTTGATATTTTTCTATTATTTCATTTAATTCTTTAATATCCTTTTCAAATTTTTCGATAATTTGTTTTTTTGTTTTATAACTATAATATATATATAATAATAATATTGTTAATATCAAAGTTGTAATCATATATATTCTCCTTGCTATATTTAGATTTTACTATTATTATTTATTTTTGGCAATAAAAAAAGGATGTTATTTCCATCCTTCATACCATTTTTTTAATTTTTGTTTACTTGTTTCATAAATATCTTTACTATAATTAATAGCATTATCTGTACCAGTTTTTACATCATTAATAATATTATTATATTTTTCTTCTCCTATTTCAGAAATTATTTTTTGTTCTAAATAATCTTTTCCATCTGAAATTTTTTCTCTAGCATATTTATAAGTTTTACCAGCACTATCTTTAATTGTATCTTTATATCCAGGTACTTTTGCTTCAATTTTTGTATCAACATTATTAGTAATTTCTAAAAGTTTAATTTTTGTTTCATCACTTAATTCATTATATGTTATCCCTTTTATTTCACCATTATAAAATAAAAAATCAACAAGCGTTACAAAAACTTCTTTACTTTCAGTTTTTATAGTTTTAACACTATCACTTTGTAAAATTTGATCAATTTTATTTTCAGCATTTTCAAAATAATCAACTATATATTCTTCTTTTTGCTCGTTTGATGTAAATACTACATCTTCTTCTTTTTGTAATACTTCATCATTTTCTTTATTATCTACATTAACTTCTTGCATGTTATCATAAATTACTTCTTCATAAACGGCATTTGTTTTTTGTTCATTCATTTCTACACTTGCTGTTTTTGATGAACAACCTGTTGTTATTAAAACAACTCCTACTATAGTTATTGCTGCTAATTTTTTTATGTTAATTTTTTTAAATTTAATCATAATAACACCTCGTAAATATTGTACAATTTAATTTAAATTTCTTCAATATCTAAAATGTCTTTAACATAAATTTTTTCGTTTTTTATTGTTAACAAATATTCTTTTGTTTTAGCAATTATTTTTTCATTAATAACTTTATCTTTTAAAGTTATTTTTGTATTTATCTTATAAGTATATTTTGTTTTTTTAAAGATTTCATTTAATTTTGTTTCAATTGGAATATTAGTTTTTACTTCTTCCTTTCCATAACAATAAGATTTATTATTACCTCTTATATTTTCATTTTTAAAAAGTGGACTATTCATTTTATCACCTATTTAATTATATAAAAAAAAGAATAATAATATTCTATTATTCTTTCATATGTTCTCTAAAATATTTCATTGCTATTTCATTTCCTTCATTACTTAGATGAACTCCTTTTTCATTTGAACTAGTTCTATAAAAACCTTCTCTTAATTGTCCTTGTGAATCTTTTAATATTTCAGCTGTGTTTAAAAATGGAATTTTAAGTTCATCACATAATTTGGCTAGATTATAATTCATTTTATTAATTTTATTATTATTTAAAGCTTTATTATTTTCATCATATTCTTTTGCAACTGGAAATATTGATTGAACAATTATAACACCTTCAGGATTATAATTAATCATATCCTGTAATAATTTTTTATATTGCGCTATAAAATAATTTGTATCCATTGTAGCAACGCTGTTTGTTCCTAACATAAGTAAAACATGTGATGGTTTTTTTTCTTTGTAAGCATCTAATAATGTTTTATTTGAATCACTATGATTAATATATATTGATTTACTAAAAATACTATTTAAATCTACACCTTCACGATGCCATAATTGTTTTCCTGAAATAACTTTGTTCATTACATAATAAAGGGCTGTTGAATCACCTATATATGTAAATTGATCACTATACTTTTCTCCACCATTTTTTGTTTCCTTTAAAATTGTATTTTTAAAATAACCACTTAAACTAAATTCTCTTATATTCATTGTTTCAGGAGATTTATCAGATACTTCAATAAATCTTTTTACTAATTGAGTATTTCCATGTTCATCAGTTACACTATATTTTAATGTATATCTTCCAGCTTTGGTATGATCAACATTACCTTCAATTTTAACTTTTTTTGTTAAATCACCATCATAATTATCTATTGCAGTAAAACCTGGTTCTTCATATTTTTCATTAATTGGCAATGTTATTGTATCACCATCTACAAGTGTAATTTCTGGTTTTCCAAGATCGGTAACCTCAATTTTCATTACTCTTTTATATCTTTTATAAGTAAAAGTAATTTTATAAATTCCTTTTTTCTTTGGTTCAATATTTGAAGTGAACCTAACATCTTTTGTAACATCTTTATTATTAAATGATGCAATAAATTGTCCTTTAAATGGTTCACCAATATTTAATTGTTTAATTTTTAATGAAACTTCTAATGGATTTCTAAATATTAGTATTAAAATAATTGTTATTAGTACTGCAGCTATTGCTGCTATAATAATATTTTTCTTTTTTAATTTTTTTGTTTTTACCATATTATCACCTATTTTTATTATATCATAATTTTTTAGATATATAATAGCCAAGTAAAAATAATAGTAAGCCAATAAGAAGCATTTTAAATGTATATGTAATATATAATGTTTTACTTATAATAATTAATATTGATATTATAGTTAAACTAAAAATGAAATAATAAAATTCATATTCTTTTTTCTCTATAAAATACGCTAAGATTTTTGACAATCCTATCATCCCAATACCAACACCAATTATAAATAAAGCTATTAAACCAATATTTTGAAATGATGAAAGTAATAATAATAAATCTTCATAAATACCTAATGACATTAGTATTGCTGTTCCACTTATTCCAGGTATTATCATCGTTAGAGATTCTAAAATGCCAATGAAAAAAATATTAGTATAATTTAATGATAATTTAAATTTTATATTTGAAATACTAAAAAGATATAAAATAAAAATTGGAAATATAAATATAAATATTAGTTTAAAACTGGTTGCTTTTTTCATCTTATTAAAGATTGGTATAATTCCTCCAATTATTAAACCTAAAAATAAAAATATAGTATAAAAATAGTAATTTTTTAATAAAAACAAAATTAATTTACTAAATAATACAATTGATGTTGATATACCTAGTCCTATTTCTATTAAAAATTTATATTCTTTTTTATCTAATTTATGTAATTTAGAAAGATCGTTTAAAACTCTTTCATATATTCCAAATGAAATAGCTATTAAACTTCCGCTTACTCCTGGAATAATTTTTCCAATTCCTATTAAAATACCTTTTATAAAATTAAGCATATTATCACCTAGTAAGATATATGCTAAAAATAAAAAAAGTTGTTACACTTTTTTTTCTACATCATGAACTATATTATAAATACATGAATAACTATGTTTACCATAAAATTTACAAAACTTTCTTATGGATGCTGATGATCTAGCATATAAATTTCTGATTTTTTCAATTTCATCATCAGTCAATGCATTATGTGGTTTTTTATTTTTGTTACCATGAACTAAAGATATGGTTCCATTTTCAATTTCCTTTTTTAATTTAAATAAATATTTTGTATGATATCCTGTAATTATTGATATTTCATCATATGATAAATATGTTTCATTATTTATCTTTTTTTTAATTAGTTTTATTGCCTCTTCTTTATCCTTTTTCATAGTATCACCTATTATAATTTTATCATTGACATATTATTTTTTCAATAAGTAAGTAAGAAAATCGAAAAAAAATGTAAAGTATCAAACAAAAAATAGTTTTCCACATTTTTTTAATGAAAAACTATTTTTAATATTATCTTAGAAAAGTTATCCACAGTATAAAAATTATTAATACAATTAATAGTACAAAAATTAAATTATATTTTTTATCTGGTTCATCATTATCTTCTTCAATATTATTATTTACTAAAACAATTTCATGTTTTTTATTACTTAGTTCTAATTTTCCTTCGCGATTTAATACGTAAAAATCATTTATAGAATATTTATCCTTATAAACGATATTCATTATATTTTCAGATAATAATTTTATAAATTCTGCTTTGTATTCATTTTGATCAGGAACTTCTTCAGGTTTTATTTCTTTATAAATATCATTTTTATAAAAAACTTTTAACTCGCCATCTAAAATATTTTTTCTAAGTTCATTTTCACATTTATATAAATATAAAGCATTTTTAATATCTATATTGCTTGCTTTTCTTAATATATCATTTATTTCTTCAAGTGATAAATTAGTATCTATTCTTGGTAATTCTTTTAAAACATATTTTTTTTCATCTAATTGTTTTTCAGGATTTAGTTCTTTATTATAAATCATTTTTGAAACAGCAATATCTATAAACGCTTCAAGACTATTATATTCATATATACCTCTAAAGTCTGTTAAAGCATTTTCTGGCCATTTCCAAATCCCATTTTCGTTAAAACACATAAAATAATGTGTATCATTAAATATGATTTTTCCATTATAATCAGTTATTTGACTTAAGGCATATCTTTTTACTGGCATTCCCATTACTTCGAAAAATAATGCCATAAATTCCATTTGTTCAATACTATTTCCTACTTCATTTTTAAACATATCATGTGGATAATTGATTACATAGTATTTATTTATAATATCTGTTGATGCTGAAATATTCTTTAGCATTTGAGTTACATCTAGACCTAATGGATTTATTTCTTCTTTATTTTTTAAATAATATTTATTTAAAAATGCGATTATTTCAGGATTATCATATGTGATTTTAATATTGTTTTTTCCTTCAGTAGATTCTAATGCCCCGAAAGGAATTTTAACCATTTCATCATTTATTTTAACATTTACCCCAAATTCAATGTTTTTTCTTAAATACTTAATTAATGATTCTGAATCATTTATTCCATATGAATTATATAATTCTATTAATTTACTATTATTCATTTGTTTTAATAGTTCAAAATTTTCTTTTAATTGTTCTTTTCTTAATTTTGCTTCTTTTTGTTCTACTTCTAAATCAATTATACTAAATGCTTTTTCTAATTTTTTTTCATTTAAATTATCATATAAAAATTTACTAATTTCATCATAATAATTTTCAAATAAACAATTTAATACGAGTTTTTTTGGTGCAATACAATTATTAATTAATAATTCATCCTCATATAAACCTTTAATACTTTCATCATATACTAAAGAAAATAAAGGTGCTAAAGTTTTATTTTCTAATAATCCATATGTATTAGTATTAATATTATCATTTCCTATTAAAAAATTATAAATTATCATTATTAAATAATCTTTTTTGAATTTATCTGAATATTCAAGTTCTAATGGTTTTTGAATAACTCTTAAAATTTCATCTGATTCTTTGATTTTTTTTGTATCTATTTTAATTAATTCACTCATTAAGGTAATTTCATCATCGTCTTTTAAAACTAATAAATAATTTTTGTTATCATATCTAATTCTTTTTGAAGTTATAACATCTATATTAAAAATTTTAGCTATTTTGTTATATGTTACTTCTAAATCTAATAAATATGCTGGTTTAAAAGATTTTAATATTGCTTTTTCATTTTTACCGAGTTTTATTTTTATATTTTGTTTATCTTTTTCAATAATGTCAAATGCTATATTTTTGTTTTTGTTGTATTCATTTTTTTTGTTTTCTAAATAAAAATGATTTTTTATTGTTTCTTCAAATAAAACATCTATTTCTTTTTTTGTAAGTTTTTTTTCTTCAGAAATAATTTTAATTTTATTAATTTCGTCTAATTTTAAAATATTTTTATTTTTTTTATTTAAATCTTCAATTTTATTTTCTATATATTCTTTATTAGTCACACTACCACCATTTTAATTATAACATTTATTTATAAAAAAAAATAGTTAAGCAACTATTTTTTCCCATGGAAGATTTAACTCATTTCTTCCAAAATGCCCATAGGCAGCAACATCATAATATTTAACATTTAATAAATCTAATTCTTTAATTATATTAGGAACAGAAAAACTAAATTTACTGTTCACAAAATCATAAATTTTATCTAAAGAAACTTTTTCAGTATTAAAAGTATCAATTAAGATAGAAATTGGTTCTGCTTTACCGATTGCATATGAAACTTGAATTTCACATCTTTCTGCTAATTGATGTGCAACAATATTTTTTGCTACATATCTAGCATAATAAGCTGCAGATCTATCAACTTTTGAAGGATCTTTACT
>CAJGDV010000055.1 GCA_904502155.1 uncultured Bacilli bacterium | reverse complement strand
TCATGGGAAATGATTTAAATATGGGAGGTTTTTCATCAGAACTTAATCCAAATAATTATGTAGAACCTAATGAAAATGAATTAATGAAAGATGTTCAGTTGGATAACAATAATTTCACTTCATTGGTTTTAAATCCAAATTATGTTGAAGAAAAAAATGAAAATACAAATGTATTTCCGGCATTTACTGAAAACAAAAATGAAAACACAAATGTAATGCCTACATTTATAGAAAACACAAATGATATAGTAAACAATAATGAAATTAATAATATAGAAATTCCAAACGTACCAAATGTAGAAATAGGAATTTCATCAAATCAATTAAATCCAGGTGTTATTCAAGAACCAATGGAATATCCAGTTATTCAAGAAAATCTAACACCTATTATCTCAGCTTCACCTGATGTTGTAAATTCAGAAGTTATAAATGAAACAGTACCTGAAATAGTAGTTCCTTCTGAAACTCCAGTTCAAGTTGATACACCGATGGTAATACCTTCATATCCTGATGTAGAAGATGATGAAGCAGTTCCAACATTCGATGGTAATATGGATACTGATTTTGTAAACATTCCAACAATTGAAGAAAAACATGAAGAACCTGTTGTAATAATAGAAGAGGAGCCTAATATGAATAATGAACAATACATAGCAAATAGTAATTTTATGAATCAAAACATGCAATATCCAAATCCAATGATGCAACCACAAACATCAAATGAATTCAATCCATTTGATTTATCAAATAATAATGTGGCAAATAATGATTTTAATATTCCATCAAGTCCTATTGAAGAATCACCTCAAATGGGATATGCACCACAAAGTGAACCTAATTATAATGATAATAATAATTTTATTCCTTTATCTGCAAATAATCTTGGAATTGAAGAACCATTAGTTAATATGCCAAGTTATGATAATAGTATTAATCCTGGCTTTATGGATATAGATAAAATAGAAAAACAAGCTGTTGATATTAGTAGTTTTGGTCAATCAAATATGTCAGCGCCATCATTTACTAATGATGAACCAGTATATAATATAGACCAAGAATTAAATAATGTAGAAATATTCCCTACTGATGTTCCAATTTTAAGACCATCAGCATCTGAAGGAAATGTACAAGATTTTGAAGAAAAAAAAGAAATTCAACCTGGTAAATTCTTTTCATTACCAGTTGAAGATGAAGTTGACAAAAACAAAGAATTAGAATTAGAAACAAATCCATTTGAATTTAATGTTCCAAATAATGGTGAAAATATGATGACACTAAATCTTGAAGGTCAACCACAATTAAAAACACTAGATGAAGTTAGTCAATTTAAAGAAGATCCAGTTTCAAATAATCAATTTTTCACATCTTCATTAATGAATGAACAAAATAATATGATGAACAGTATGAATAATGCAAATAACCCAGTAAATCAATTTGGTTTACCAGTTCAAGAAGCATTTGCACCTCAAATGCCTCAACAACCAGTTCAACAACAACCAAGTATGCCAATGCAAAATCCTTCAATGGGATATGGTTTTGCACCACAACAAGTTGTTCCAACTCAAACTATGATTCCACCTGCTGATCAAAATAATATGAATATGGCAAGTTTTATGAATCAAAGTATGATGATGCAACCTCAAATGCCTCAACCAACTAAAAATATCAATATGGCATATGCAGCAATTAAAGAATGTGTTCAAAAAATTCAAGCACTTGGATTTAACGTTAATACAGAAGATTTTGATTTTGAAAATATGTATCAAATTATGTTTAGAATTGAGAAGTAAGAATAATTTACTTCTTTTTTTCATATGATAATATGGATTTTTTTGCGATTTTGTGGTATAATGTACCACGTAAAAATAAAGAAAATGGAGGTTCTATGAAAGAAGACGAAGAGAAATTTTACAATATTAGCATCGATGAGGTGTATCAAAAATTAAACACAACAAAAGAAGGTTTAAATGAAGAAGAGGCATTGAAAAGATTAGAAAATTATGGCCCAAACAAATTGAAAGAAGGTCATAGTAAAACTTTATTTGCTAAGTTCTTAGATCAATTTAAGAATATAATGATTATTATATTGCTTGTAGCTGCATTATTATCTGGAGCTATATCTATTTTAGAAGGAGAATCATTAACTGATTCTATAATCATTATAATTGTAGTATTATTAAATGCTATAATGGGAGTTGTACAAGAAAGCAAAGCTGAAAAAGCTATTGATTCTTTAAAAAAATTACAAATACCTTTTATTAAGGTAAAAAGAAATGGTGTAATAAAAAATATTAACAGTGATGATTTAGTAATTGGAGATATTGTTTTAATTGAAGCAGGAGATTTTGTACCTGCAGATATTAGAATTATTGAAAATTCATCATTAAGAGCTGATGAATCAGCATTAACTGGTGAATCAATTCCAGTTCACAAAAAATTAGATGTATATGAAGATAATACTATGTTGGCAGATCGAAAAAATATGTTATATTCAGGAAGCTATATAGTATATGGACATGGCCAAGGTGTTGTTACTAAAACAGGTATGAACACTGAACTTGGAAAAATAGCATTAATTTTAAGTAATGATACTGAAACACTTACACCATTACAAAAGAAAATGAATGAAATAAGTAAATCATTAAGTATAATTGTAGTTATTATAGGTTTACTTATGGTTATTTTAGGTATTTTTAGAAATAATCCCCTACTTGAAGTTTTCATGTTAGCGGTATCACTTGCTGTTGCTGCTATTCCTGAAGGTTTACCAGCAGCAATTACAATTATTTTGTCAATTGGTGTTCAAAAAATGGCAAAAGAAAAAAGTATAATAAGAAAATTATCTTCAGTTGAAGCATTAGGTTCAACAGAAATTATTTGCTCTGATAAAACAGGAACATTAACTCAAAACAAAATGACTGTAAAAGAAATCAGTATTGGTTTAGAAAGTAAAGATGCTGATGAAGTTACTTTTGATGAAATTAAAGAAATGAAATACAAAACAATTGTTCATGATATGCTACTTTGTAATGATACAAAGTATAATGATGAAGAATTATTAGGCGATCCAACTGAGACTGCATTAGTTTCATATGCACAAAAATTTGGTATCGAAAAGAAAAATTATGATATAAAACATGAGAGAGTTGAAGAAATTCCATTTGATTCTGAAAGAAAAATGATGAGTACAATCAACGAATTAAATGGTGAATATAGAGTATATACAAAAGGTGCTGTTGAATCTATATTAAATCACTCAACGCATGCTATTATTAATGGTCAAAAAGTTGAATTAACAAATAAATTAAAAGAAAAAATCTTAAAAATTAATAATAACATGTCTAAAAAAGCTTTACGTGTTTTAGCATTTGCATATAGAGATTTAAAAAAAGTACCTGAAGAAATTCATAAAGAAAAAATTGAAACAGACCTTATTTATGTTGGATTAATTGGTATGATTGATCCTCCAAGAGATGAAGCAAAAGATGCTGTTGAAAAATGTTTTCAAGCTGGAATGATTCCAATTATGATTACTGGTGATAATAAAGATACTGCTATTGCTATAGCATCTGAAATTGGAATTTATAACAAAAAATATAAAGCAATTACTGGAAATCAACTTGATGAAATGGATGATGAAACATTCGAAAAAAATATTGAACGAATTAGAGTTTATGCTCGTGTTTCACCAGAAAATAAATTAAGAATTGTAAAAACTTGGAAGAAACTTGGAAAAACTGTTGCTATGACTGGAGATGGTGTTAATGATGCACCAGCCTTGAAAAATGCTGATATTGGTATTGGAATGGGCATCACAGGAACAGAGGTTTCAAAAAGTGTTTCTAGTATGATTATTGCTGATGATAATTTTTCAACTATTGTATCGGCTGTTGAAGAAGGTAGAAGAATTTATACAAATATTCAAAATGTAATAGCTTATCTACTTGCTTCAAATTTGGCTGAAGTAATTATTATTTTCTTTGGAACATTAATAGGACATAATATTATGTTACCTATTCAACTTTTATGGATAAATTTAATAACAGATACAATTCCTGCAATAACTTTAGGATTTGAAAAAGCTGAAAAAAATATTATGAATGAAAAACCAAGAAAAGCAAACGAGAAATTTTTTACTCCTTTCTTGATTTGTAGAATAATGGTACCAGCAATTTTAAAAAGTATTGTTATATTAACAATCTTTATTATATTTGAATTTAATTATTCACATAAAGAAGCTATGACTATTTCATTCATTATGTTATCGTTTATAGAATTATTATTCGCACAAGTAATGAGATCTGATAAAAAACTTGTTAAAGATATTGGATTATTTTCTAATAAACCTATGATTATAGGTACAATTTTAACTATTGGGCTTCAATTAATGGTTATATTTATACCATTCTTTAGAAATATATTCAGTTTAGTAAAACTTACAACATTTGAATACTTGTTATGTTTAATAGTTCCTATTGCGTTTGCAATTGTATCAGATTTTAATAAAGTATTAATTGCTAAATATTTTAAAAAGACTAATTAATAGTCTTTTTTGCTTTATTATAGTTTATATGATAAAATTATTGTTGAATTTTTAGGAGGTGAATTATGTTTGAATTAATTTCTAAATATAAACCTTCTGGTGATCAACCAGAAGCTATAAAAAAATTAGTAGACGGTATTAACAAAAATGAAAAAAATCAAGTATTATTAGGAGCAACAGGAACTGGTAAAACATTTACAATTGCTAATGTTATAAAAGAAATTAATAAACCAACTTTGATTTTGGCACATAATAAAACTTTAGCGGGACAGTTATATAGTGAATTAAAAGAATTATTTCCAAATAATCATGTAGAATATTTTGTATCATATTATGATTATTATCAACCAGAAGCATATGTAGCAAAAACAGATACATATATTGAAAAAGATGCATCTATAAATGATGAAATCGATGAATTAAGACATAGTGCAACAGCAGCTTTATTAAAACATAAAGATGTTATAGTTGTATCAAGTGTTTCATGTATTTATGGTATTGGTGATAAAGAAGAATATGCTAATAAAACAATAACATTAAATATTGGTGAACAAATTGAAAGAGATAATTTAATTGAAAAATTAGTTGATATGCTTTATGAAAGAAATAATATGGATTTTAAAAGAGGAACTTTTAGAGCTAAAGGTGATGTTTTAGAAGTTATCCCTGTAAGTCAGCATGGTAAAGGAATTAGAGTTGAATTTTGGGGTGATGAAATCGAAAGGATTTCAGAATTTGATATTTTAACTGGTGCTGTTATTCAAAATAAAAAAACCATTACAATTTTCCCGGCAAGTCACTTTGTAACAAGTGAAGAAAAATTAAAAATTGCAATAAAAAATATTAAAGAAGAATTAAATGAGCAATTATTAAAATTTAAAAACGATAACAAGTTAATTGAATTTCAACGTATTAATGAAAGAACAAATTATGATATAGAAATGCTTACAGAAACTGGATTTTGCCGTGGTGTAGAAAATTATTCAAGACATTTAGCACTTAAAGGACCTGGAGAAACACCTACTACATTAATTGATTTCTTTGGTGATGATTTTTTATTAGTTATTGATGAATCACATGTCACTGTACCTCAAGTAAGAGCGATGTATAATGGAGATCAAGCTAGAAAAAGTGTTTTAGTAGATTATGGATTTAGATTACCAAGTGCTATGGATAATAGACCACTGAAATTTACTGAATTTGAAGAAAAATTAGACAATGTTATTTATGTTTCAGCAACCCCTGGTGATTATGAATTAGAAAAATCAAAAAAGGTTATAGAACAAATTATTAGACCAACTGGTTTATTAGATCCTGTGATAGAAGTTAGACCTACAAGAAATCAAATCGACAATCTTGTTGAAGAAATTAATAATATTATTAATAAAAATGAAAAAGTTTTAATTACAACATTAACTATTAGAATGGCAGAAGAATTAACAGATTATTTAAAAAAATTAGATATTAAAGTAGCTTATCTTCATAGTGAAATTAAAACACTTGAACGAATGAAAATTATAAGAGATTTAAGATTAGGTAAATATGATGTTTTAGTTGGTATTAACTTATTAAGAGAAGGATTAGATATTCCTGAGGTTAGTTTAGTTACAATAATGGATGCTGATAAACAAGGATTTTTAAGAAGTTCTCGTAGTTTAATTCAAACTATTGGTCGTGCAGCAAGAAATGCTAACGGAAAAGTTATAATGTATGCTGATACTATTAGTGAAGCCATGGAATATGCGATCAATGAAACTTCAAGAAGAAGAGAAATACAAATGAAATATAATAAAGAGCATAATATTGTTCCAAAAACAATTATTAAAGAAGTTAGAGATGCAATTTCTAATATAAGTGATGAAGAAGTAGATAAATCTGAAAAAATGAGTAAAAAAGAAAAAATGTCATTAATTCAAAAAATTGAGAAAGAGATGATGGAAGCAGCTCAAAATCTTGATTTTGAAAGAGCAACCGAATTAAGAGATGCCCTTTTTGAACTTAAAGGAAGTTTATAATGAAATTTAAAAAAGTTTATGTAGAAGTTACTAATATATGTAATAAAAGTTGCTCTTTCTGCCCTACTTCATCACGCAATAAAAGAGAAATGAAAGTAGAAGAATTTAAGAATGTAATTAATAAAATTAAACCTATAACTAATTATATTTATATGCATATTAAAGGTGAACCTTTATTACATTCTTCATTCCCTACTCTAATTAAAATTTGTAAAGAAAATAATATTAATGTTAATATTACAACTAATGGTACATTGATTAAAAAACAAATAGAAACTTTAAAAACTAATGAAATAATAAGACAAATTAATATTAGTTTTCATTCATATAATGATTTAGATGAAATAAAAATAATTTTAAATTCTTGTGATGAGATATTAAAAAATAATCATAACGTAAACATTGTATATCGTTTTTGGACATATTCTAAAGAAAATCAACATTTTCAAAATGTTATTCAATTAATATGTAATCATTATAATTGTTCTGATAAAAAAGAAGATTTACTAAATATTATGAATATCAAAATTAAAGATAGACTTTATTTTAATAAAGATATTGAATTTGAATGGCCTTCTTTAGATAATAATATAAACAATAAAACTGGATTTTGTTATGGTCTTAAAACTCATATAGGTATTTTAAGCGATGGAACTGTAGTTCCATGTTGCCTAGATCAAGATGGAATTATAAACTTAGGAAATATTTTCAATCAAGAAATCGATGAAATATTATCAAGTGAAAAAACAGTTGAAATAATTGAAAATTTTAAACAAAATAAAAGGATTGAAAAACTTTGTCAACATTGTTCTTTTAAAAGATAACAGTTTTATGGTATACTATTTAATATAGGAGATGATTAAATTGAAGTTAGTTATTATTGAAAATAAGATAGCTAGATTAAATAAGTTTATAGACTGGTTATTATATATGGTTGGATATGCATTAATATTAATAACAGCATCTATTTTATTTAAAAATACAATTTATATAGATTCAGAATTTTTTGGTTTTTGGGGGCTTATAGCAGCAATAATAATTTATTTTTTAAATAAAACAATTAAACCAGTTTTAATTTGGCTTACCCTACCCCTTACAGGTTTAACATTTGGTCTTTTCTACCCTTTTGTTAATGTATTGGTTTT
>CAJGDV010000054.1 GCA_904502155.1 uncultured Bacilli bacterium | reverse complement strand
ATTTATTGGAAGTTTTAAAGCACATTATTATTTAAATTTAATTCCTATTATTTTTATAATAATATATTATAGAAAAAAAGAATTAAAACTTGAACTTGTAAAATTATATATTAATGATAAAAAAATAACTTATAGTGCATGCTTATTTGTTGGATTAATATGTATGTATATGTCGACATTATATTTAAATCTAATGCAAAACCCACTACAAGCAATACAAAATAAAGACTTATTTTTAAGTTCAAATGTTCCAAGTGTTTCTATAAAACAATTAGGTGTTTCAACATATGCTATTGTGGATATTAAAAATTACTTTTATCCTACTGAGAAAAAAATTGAGTTAACATTTGAAGAAACAAAACAAAAAGAAGATGCTAAAAGAAAATTTGATGATACAAAATGGAAAGAATTAATTGATGCAGAACAAGATTCTAATTTAAATACATTAAACAATTATTTTATAAATAATAAAATAACTGATACAAACGAATATACTGGTATTTTTAAAGATAAAAACTTAATAATGATTATGCTTGAAAGTGTAAATGATATCATTATAAATGAAGAAGATTATCCTAATTTTTATAAAATGTATAAAAATGGTTGGAGATTTGAAAACAATTATAGTCCGCGTAATAGTTGTAGTACTGGTAATAATGAAATGAGTGGAATGGTTGGAATATATTCTATTTATAATACATGTACTACTAATGATTATAAAGATAATACTTATCCTATTAGTATATTTAATTTATTTAATAATAAAGGTTATTATACTTTTAGTGCTCATAATTATACAGAACATTATTACAAGAGAAAAACAATACATGCTAATATGGGAAGTCAAAAATATTATGGTGTAGAAGATTTAAATATCCCTTATTCAAATGAATATAAAGATTGGTCTAGTGACGAGGATTTTATGAATGAATTTTTAAATATACTAGATTCAAATAAACAAGAAAAATACATGGCTTGGCTAACAACTGTTTCTAGTCATCAACCTTATGGATATTCATCTAAAGAAGGAGATATGTATATTGAATTATTTGATGATGAAGATATTCCTGATGAATTAAAAAGATATAAATCTAAACTTAAGATATTAGATAATGCATTAGGTATATTACTAGATGGTCTTGAAAAAAGAGGAGAACTTGATGATACTGTAATTGTAATGTTTGGTGATCATTATCCATATGGTTTACCTACAGATGTTTTAAATAAAGTACTATACTATGATACTTCAAAAGATTATGAAGCTGAAAGAGTTCCTTTTGTTATTTATAATAGTAAAATTGGTTCTAAAGTAATAAGAGATTATACATCATATATTAATATAGTTCCAACAGTAGCTAATTTATTTGATCTAGATTATGATCCTAGATTATACATGGGAACAGATGTATTCAGTGAAGATTATAAATCTATGACTATTTTTGCAGATGGCTCATGGAAGAATGAAAAAGCTTATTATAATGCAGCTGAAGCAAATATAAAATATTATAGTAGTGAAGAATATACAGTAGAAGAATTACAAAAAATTAATAATGAAATTAATTTAAAAATGGAAATGAGTACACTTGCAATTAAGAATAATTATTATGCATATTTAAAAAAATCATTAGAGGAAAAAGAAGAGACTGAATAGTCTCTTTTCAATTTGTCAGATTTATTATTTTGTGTTAGAATATACAACATAAAAAGGGAGGAACTTATATGCATAGAATAAATGAGGGATTTACTAATTACAAAGGTGTAGAATTTAAAAATATAAGAGATATACATTATGATGAAAAAGAAGATTTAATGGAGAATCTTGGAACTTTTAAAGCTGAAACAGAAAAAGACGATGGAATGTTTTTCTCGCATGGTTTAAAAGTAAGTGAAGGTATATATTTATATCAATCATATTATGATAAAAATACGGCACTAAGAATATTTAAAGAATTTGCTGATTATAAATATTTATATTCAACAGATGATAGATTAGTATCTAGATTACAAGAAAAACAAAAAGATATTAAATTAACTGATTTTCCAACGGGAATTGTTTCAATTGAAAATTATGTTATAGGACAAGAAATTCCATTTTATGAAGATTACAAAACTTTTGCTAATTTAGTATTGAATAATCAATTCAAAGAATTACCAGTTGGTATTTATATGGATATTTTAAAAATATTAAAAGAATTAGCAGATAACGGAATATATTATTCAGATGTACATGCCAAAAATTTTATGATAAATTTAGAAACATTAAAAGTAAAACTTATAGATTTTGAAACAAGATTTGTTTCAATTGATGATGATAAAAAATTCTTATATAAAAATATGATTATTAATCTTAAAAAGATGATAACAAAAATTAATTCTTTATATAATGTTGATTTTGGTAATACATTTAATAAAATAGATAATTTAGATCATATTCAAGAATATGTTTATGATAAAATTAAATAAACTTCTTTATGAAGTTTTTTTAATAAAATAAATAAATTATGATATACTTACTATAGAAGGTGGTATTCATGAAGGAAAAGAAAATATATATATTACAAGTACATACAGGAACGATTCCTTCAAAAATTGTTAAAATAATTACTAACTATGAGTATAGTCATGTTTTATTATCAACTGACAATTCATTTAAGAAGATGTATAGTTTTGGTAGAAGAACTATAAATAACCCACTTAATGGTGGATTTATAATTGAATCATATGATGGATTATTTTTTAAAAAATATAGTAAGACAAAATGTAGATTGTATGAACTAAAAATTAATGATTCTCAATATAGTGATTTAATTAATATATTAAAAGAATATGAAAAAGAACCATTAAAATATAATTATGATTTTATTGGTGCAATTGGAAGAACATTACATATAAATGTTAAGAGAAAAAATCATTATGTTTGTTCTCAATTTGTTGCTGAAGTTATGGAGCAAAGTAAAATATATAAATTTGATAAACCAACACAATTTATTAAACCTGTTGATTTTGAAGGTTTACCTGATAGTGAAATAATTTATGATGGTTATTTATATGATATAGGAGCTGTTAACGTATGAATATAAAAAGACTATGTATAGCGCATAGAGGAAGTCATAATGACGAAATTCCTGAAAACAGTATGATGGCATTTAGAAAAAGTCTTTCTAGAAATTTACCAATTGAATTTGATATTCATTTATTAAAAGATAATAATATTGTTGTATTTCATGATGATGATTTATATCGAATGACAGGGGTAAACAAGAAATTAAGAGATTGTACATATAATGAAATAAGAAATCTTAAACTTAAAAATACAAACGAAAAAATACCATTACTAAAAGATGTTTTAAAATTAGTTGATGGTAAAGTTCTATTAGATATAGAACTTAAAGAAGATCATGATGGTAATAATTTAGAAATAGAATTAATAAAAATATTAAAAAATTATAATGGTGAATTTATTTTAAAATCATTTAATTATAAAGCAGTAAAATATTTAATGAAAAATACTAATTATACAGTGGGATTATTATATCCTGATTTAGATAGTCCAAAATTAAAACTAAGTCCATTAAAAAAAATGATTATTAGAAATATAAATTTTAATATTATATTAAAACCACATTTTTTAGCCATATCAAAAAAAGCAATAAATGATAAATGTATTAAAAAATATAAAGGTCCAGTCTTAGTATGGACTATTAAAACAGATGCTGAAAAAGAAAGATTTTTAAAACTTGCAGATACAGTTATTTTTGAAGATGAAAAAAAGACAATTTAATTTGTCTTTTTTATATTGTATCTACAAATGTATCAGCCAAACATTTAATAGCGCATATGCAACCTAATGTTATTGTAAAAAATGAATTTGTAGAAGCATAACCAGTATCTGTTTGAGTTAATACTCTAAATGTAGCACAATTTTTATCTAATTTTTCAATTCTAAAAACATTAGAATCTTGAACTGTTGAGTTACGATCAGATGGCATAGAAAGTAAATTACCATTACATAAAACAAGTAATACTGGGCGAGTATTATAACCTAATGTATTTGAACATTGACCTAAAAATCCTTTATCACATGATTCTAATGTTATATCATTACAAGTTGCATTTTCTTGAAGTAATAAAATGATTTCTAAAATTTCTTGAATACAATTTGTACATCCTTTATTTTCATTACACATAAATTTCCTCCTTATCCTATAATAGAATATTCTAAAATAGAAAAAAGGTTTATTAGAAATACCTATATTATCAAAAAGAATACTAATACATATAATAAAATGAGGTGAAATTATGTATAAAATTTATGTAATAAATGAGGGAGATACTTTAGAATCAATTGCAAATAAATTTAGCACTTCTATTGATGTGCTTGAAAGAATAAATGATATTAAAGATATAATTCCTGGGGAAGAGATAATTGTACCTAACAATAAAGAAATACCTTTTTTAATTTATAAAGTTAATAAGGGTGATACATTGTTTGATATTGCAAGAAGAAATAATGTTAATTATAGAGATTTAGTTTTAATTAACGGTATTAAGGATGGAGAATATATTTATCCTAATCAAGAAATTTTAATTCCAAAACCTGATGTAGGTGTTTACACTGTGGAAGATCCTGAAACACTAGCACAAGTCGCTAACAAAATAGGAACAACAATGCAAAATATAATTGATCAAAATGCGTCAATTTATTTACTACCAAATCAATTAATATTATATAAAAAAGAGAAATATCTATAAATCTCTTTTTTTTTAATCTTAATTATTATATAATTTATATGGTGATATTATGAAGAAAAAAGGAATTATAATAGCCTTATTATCTTTATCTATAATTGCAGTTTTTGGTTATCTTTTTTATTATATTAGTTTACCTAAAACTTATAAAGAGGTAACTTATGAAGAGTATAGGGAGTTAGTTGAATCTAATGAAAAATTTGTTTTATTTATAGGTTCTGCAACATGTAGTCATTGTACAACTTATAAAAAAACAATCAATAGAGTAATCGAAGATTATCATATCAATGTTTACTACATTGATTTAAGCAAACTTGATGAAAAACAAGCTGCTAATATTAACTCTCATTTCCCATTCGGTGGAACTCCAACTACAATAGTAATTCAAAATGGTGAAGAATATGAAAGAGCTAGAACTAGAATTGAAGGTTCTAAAAATTATGAATATACTGTAGAAAAATTAAAAAATGCAAAAATAATTAAGTAGGTGAAAAAAATGAACGAAACAGAAGTATTAAGATTAGATGATGAAGTACAAAAACCAAAAGATGATGAAGTAAGTATCATTAAAATGTACGGGGAAGATCTAACAGCAAAGACTTATGTAACAAATCCAGCCATAGCCCGTGAATCAGAAATTAAAAAAATGATGATAGTTTTATTAACACCAGAAAAATCAGCACTATTAGTAGGACATGCTGGGATAGGTAAAACTGCTATAGTTGAAGGACTTGCATACTTAATTCAAAGAAATGAAGTACCAAATGCTTTAAAAGGGTATCGAATTATTAAAATTAATTCAACATCATTACTTGGTAAACTTACAGTAAATGGAAAAGAAGAAATGGTTGTTCAGTTATTAGTTGCTGAATTAAAGAAAATGGAAAAAACAATTTTGTTTATCGACGAAGTTCACACATTAATTGGTGGATCAGAAGATGGTCCAATGGACTTAGCAAACATTTTAAAACCAGCTCTTGATCGTGGTGATGTAAAAGCTATTGGTGCAACAACAACACAAGAATATAACATATATATTATTAGAGACCGTGCATTCTTAAGAAGATTTGATCGTATTGAAGTTGTGGAACCAGATATTGAAACGA
This sequence comes from uncultured Bacilli bacterium, assembly GCA_904502155.1. Lineage (GTDB taxonomy): Bacteria > Bacillota_I > Bacilli_A > RF39 > UBA660 > CAJGDV01. Next base: position 1,885 of record CAJGDV010000054.1, on the reverse strand, counting down.
CTACAAAAATTTTAATGGGTAGTTTACCAAAAATTGAAAAACAAACAGGTGTAAAATTTAAATATAATGATTATGTAACAGGAAGATTAGTAAGAGCTATTGTTGATGCTACATCAGAATATAAGCGTGTTTATGGACTTGCAGCTATGTACCCTGATGTTTCATTATCAATATTAACACAAGCATTTTCAAATGCACTTTATAAAAACAAAAATACTGTAGATATATTAGATGTTTATAATGCTATTAAAAATAGTAAACGTATATATCCAGATTCTATTGTAAAAGAATTAAATGAATTTAGAGTTAAATATGCAGACATTGCAAATGCTGACAGAATTATTCTTCCACAAGTAACATTAGAAGAAGTACAAAATGCATATGACAGTTTTTAAAACTGTCTTTTTACATGGTTTACATTAAATATAGTGGAAAAATAATTGTAAATATGTTAAAATTTAAATAGAAAGATTGGTGTTATTATGAATGAAAGAATTATTCCAAAAAAGAATTATGTTATTTTAATTGTATTATTTTTATTTTGTATGGTATTTACTATTTATTGTTCTAAATGGTATAAAGAATTAACAACATATTATCAAACAAATACGATTGTTAGTGAAGTTATAACAGAAATGGAATATGATTCATTATCAAGTTATCTATTAGATAATCATGAAGCATTAATTTATGTTACATCATCAACTGATCAAACAATAAAAAAATTTGAAAAACAATTTAAAAAATATATTATTGAAAATGATTTAGTAAATGATATTAGATATCTTGATATTTCTAAAGAAGAAAATAAAAATATTATAAAAGATATAATGAATAATTATTCTTCACCAAACTTAAAAAATATGAAAGATATTTATATCCCTAATTTATTATATTTTAAAGATGGCAAACTAGTTGATTTATTATATATAAAAGAAACTAAAATCAATAAAAAAGATATTGAAAATTTTATAGATAGAATTGATTATTTTGGAGAAGAGTCAAATGATTAATATTGTATTATATGAGCCTGAAATACCACAAAATACAGGTAACATCATGAGAACATGTGCTGGTACTAATACAAGACTTCATTTAATTGAACCATTAGGTTTTAAACTTGATGAAAAAAGTATCAAAAGATGTGGTGTTAACTATATAGATAATTGTGAGTATTTTGTATATAAGAATTGGGATGAATTTAAAACTAAAAATAAAGGAAAATTTTATTATTTAACTCGCTATGGAAAGAAACCTCATACATCATTTGATTACTCAAATACTGAAGAAGAAATATATTTAGTATTTGGTAAGGAAAGTACAGGTATTCCAAAAGAAATTTTAAAAGATCATTTAGATCATTGTATGAGAATACCAATAAATGCTAATATTAGATCATTAAACTTATCTAATTGTGTTGCAATTATGTTGTTTGAAGTTTTAAGACAACAGGATTATAGAGATTTATTAAGAACTGAGCCGTTTAAAGGCGAAAATTATTTAGAAGAATAAAAAGGAGGATCACATGGAATTTTTAATGGATAATATAATGTGGTTCATAGGTGGTGCACTAGTTGTCGTCCTAGCTATTATTGGTTTTTATGCTGAAAAGAAAAATTTTGGTAAATTAAAAAATAGCAATGAAAAAAAAGAACCAATAAATAATGAAATTAAAGAAGAAATTGTTCAATCTAATACTGAAACAAAAGAAGAGGTTGCTCAATCTAACGATGAAGTAAAAGAAGAAGTTGTTGAAAATGCACCTCTAAAAACTGATGATGTGATTGAAGAAAATAATATTAATAAAGATATTAACGATAATCAAGAAGTAGTATCTGAAGAAAAAGAAGTTATTGATAATGATATAAAAATCGAAGAACCAAGT
>CAJGDV010000053.1 GCA_904502155.1 uncultured Bacilli bacterium | reverse complement strand
TTATATTAATTCATTAGATCCGGTTTTAATGCTTTTTACATGCTCTATTTTAATTGTATTAGAGTCAATTATACCAATATTACCACTTGCTATATTTATAGCTTTAAATAGCCTTATTTTAGGCTCTTTTTATGGTTTTATAGTATCGTGGGTGTCAACATGTATTGGATGTTTTTTATCCTTTTATATAGTTAAAAAAGGCTTTAGAAAATGGTTTTTAAAATCAACTAAAAATAATCAATATATAAATAAAATAATTCCTTTTATAAATAATATTCCTTTTCCAAATCTAGCAGTTTTATTTGCAATACCTTTTATGCCTGCATTCGCTCTTAATATTGCTGCAGGACTAAGTGATATGAAAAAAAGAAAATTTATAGCAGCTATATCTTTATCAAAAATGGTTACAGTATACTTTTGGGGATTTATTGGTACTTCCTTTTTTGAAAGTGTAACAGACTTTAAAGTATTATTAAAATTACTTGTTATATTATATATTGTTTATATGCTTTCAAGAGCAGTAATGGAAAAATATAAAATAGATTAGGTGATAATATGGATTATATTATAATAATTTTATTAATAGTATTAATTATATTAGTAATAATTTCAATTTCAAAAAATATAAATGAAGCAAATATAACAGAAAGATTAGGAAATCTTGAAAAAAATACTATTAAAGAACTAGGAGAATTTAAATCTCAAATAACTAAAGATCAAAATGACAATTTTAGTAAATTAAATAACAATTTACACAATGATTTTGTAAATCTTAATGATAAGATGGAAGAAAAATTAAGACTAATTAATGATAAAGTAAATGAAAGAATAGATGAAAACTTTGAAAAAACAAATAAAACATTTAACAATGTTTTAGAAAGATTAACAAAAATAGATGAAGCTCAAAAGAAAATTGATAACTTATCAAGTGATATTGTATCTCTTCAAAATATTTTAACTGATAAAAAAACAAGAGGAACATTTGGAGAAGTTAATTTAAATAATATATTATTAAATATATTTGGAGAAAATAAAAAACTATATCAAATACAATTTAAACTTTCAAATGAAAGAGTTGCTGATGCAATGATTTTCGCTCCTGAACCACTTGGAAAAATTGCAGTAGACTCTAAATTTCCTTTAGAAAATTATCAACGAATGATGGACAAAAAGATACCTCTAGATATAAGAGAAAAGCATGAAAAATTATTTAAGATGGACTTAAAAAAACATATAGATGATATTAGTAATAAATATATAATTAGAAATGAAACATCTAATCAAGCTATTATGTTTCTTCCTGCTGAAGCAATTTTTGCACATGTTACAGCATATTATGAAGATGTTATAGCTTATGCTCAAAGAAAAAGAGTATGGATTACAAGTCCGACAACTTTAATAAGTACTTTAACAACAATACAATTATTTGTACTTAATTTAGAAAGAGATAAAAATGCTGAAATAATTCATAAAGAACTTAACCTACTAGGTGATGAATTTAAAAGATATAAAGAAAGATGGGATAAATTATCACGTAGTATTGATACTGTTTCAAAAGATGTCAAAGATATTCATACTACAACAGATAAAATCACAAATAAATTTGAAAAAATTAGTAATAATCAAATAAATACACAAGATTTATTAAATTAAAGGCTTTTTTTAGCCTTTTTTTTGATAATACTCTTTATTTTTAAAATAAAATAGAGTATTATGAACTTAATGAGTGGAGGATTGTGAAGTGAAAGAGACTATTATTGATTTATTACATGATGTTCATGCACTAACAGAAAAAGAAATAGACGAGTTAGCAGGAATTAATGATATTGAAAAAACAAGAGAAATTTTAAATGAATTATTAGGGGAATTAGAATTATCTATTACGAAAAAAAACAAATATACATTATTTAATACTATTAAATATGCTAAAGGACCTATCACAATTACAAAGGGTGGTTATGGATTTGTAAATAATGGCTATGAAGATATATATGTTCCTAGAAAAGCTATGAATGGAGCAATTAATGGGGATATAGTTGCTGTGGAAATAAAAGATAGAAAAGCTTTAAAAAAAGAAGGAAAAGTTGTAGCTATTAAAAATAGAATCGAAAAATATAAAGTTGGAGAAATAGTAAATAAAAAAAATAAAACTCACGTTATTTTAGATGATCCTAAATTTAAATACGATGTTATTATTGAAGAACAAAACTTAGTAGATGGAATGAAAGTATCAGTTGAATTAGGAACTATGATTAATGAAAATACATATAGTGCTAAAGTTAAAAATGTACTAGGACATAAAGATGATCCACATGTAGATTTATTATCTATAACAACTGAATATGGAATCTACAAAGAATTTCCTGAAAAAGTAATTAATGAAGTAAAAGAAATTTTAAGTTATGTAACAGAAGAAGAAAAAGAAAATGTTTTAAAACTTGGTGGAAAAGACTTAAGAGAAGAAAGAATTTTTACTATCGATGGAGATGATACAAAAGATATAGATGATGCTATATCAGTTAAATCATTACCTAATGGCAATTATGAAGTTGGTGTTCATATTGCTAATGTAAGTCACTATGTAAAACCAAATTCTGAATTATTTAAAGAAGCAACAAAAAGAGGAACAAGCGTTTATATTCCAGGAAGTAGTGTACCAATGTTACCAAGAGAATTATCTAATGGAATTTGTTCATTAAATCCAAATGTTGAAAGATTAGCCCTTTCTTTTGTAATGGAAATTGATAAGGGTGGTAATGTTGTTAATTTTAACGTTCATGAAAGTATTATAAAATCTAAACTAAAAATGACTTACAAAAAAGTTAATCAAGTATTAGAAGAAGGAATTGTTCCAGAAGGTTATGAGGATTTTAAAAATGATTTATTAAAATTACAAAAAATAGCACATTTACTTAGAGCAAAAAGAGAACATAGAGGATGTATTGATTTCGATATGAAAGAAAATAAAATAAATGTTGATGAAAATGGATATCCAGTTTCTATAACTTTAAGATATAGAGGAGAAGCTGAAAAGTTAATTGAAGATTTTATGGTTGAAACTGGTGCTCAATCAAGTTTATTCTTAGATAAATTTGCTATTAATGATAGTGAAAATACACATGTATATAGAAATCATGATCAACCTAATGAAGATAAAATAAATAAATTTATTTCTTATTTAGGAACACTAGGACATAAAAAACTAGCAGCATGTGTTAAAGAATTAAAACCAAAAGAAATTCAAATGTTACTTAATAATTTAAAGAAAACAAAAGAATTTCCAGTATTAGAAAGAGAATTATTAAAATGTATGGCTAAAGCCGTATATGCTACAAATAAAGGCGGACATTTTGCTTTAGGATACGATTCTTATTGTCAAACAACATCACCAATAAGACGTTCTGGAGACCTTTTAAATCATATCTTAATTAAAGAAAATATATATGCTAATCAAAAAGTTACAATTAAACATGAACTTGCAAACTTAGCAAATATAGCTAGCGAAACTGAAAGAAACGCTGCAGAATGTGAAAAAGAAGCATGCAAAATGAAAACAGCAGAATATATGATGGATCATATAGGTGATGAATATGATGGAATTATTACAGGTATGACAAGATATGGTATGTTTGTTGAACTTCCAAATCTTGTTGAAGGATTAATTAAAATTGATAGCCTTCCAGGTGAAAATTTTGAATTCGACCCTAGAAAATTTATTTATTTCGGTAGAACAACAGGTAAAGTTTATCGTTTAGGAGATAAAATTAAAATTAAAGTTGTTAATGCTGATAAAAATCTAAGAACAATCAATTTTGAAGTTGTTGAAGATACTCAAAATAAAGTTAGAAAAATAGGAAAATTTGACAGATAGAAAAAAATAAATATAGCAAAAATGCTATATTTTTTCTTTATTTTATAGTATTATTATTATAGGTGGTAAAATGGAAGATAAAATAATTGAGTTATTAAAAGCAGACGACAAAGCATTGTCTGTATATGATATTTATGATTCTTTAAAATTAAAAACTACAGAAGATTTAAAAGAATTATTAAAAGTATTAAACAATTTAGAAGACACACTTAAAATTTATAGAACAAAAAAAGATAAATATATGATTTTCCAAAATTGTCAATTAAAAATTGGAACATTTATTGGTAATAAAAAAGGTTTCGGATTTGTTGATATTGAAGGAGATGAAGATGTACATATTAGTAAAAATAATACTAATAATGCTGTACATGGAGATAAAGTAATTGTTGAAATTACTAGTAAAAAAGGTAAAGATTTAGATGGTAGAATTGTAAGAATAGTAGATAGAAAACTTGATAATTTAGTAGGAGAATATATTGTTAAAGATAATAAAGCATATATTCAACTTGATAATGATAAACTTAATATTACTGTTGTAGTACCAAAAGAATTATCTTTAGGAGCTGTACCAGGTCATAAAGTTTTAGTAAAAGTTACAAATAAATTACAAGGTAATACTTACAATGGTCAAATTCTTAAAATATTAGGTCATAAAACAGATCCAGGAGTTGATATTTTATCAATTACAGCTAAATATAATATAAATGATGAATTTAGCGAAGAAGTAATGGCTGAAGTTGATAAATTACCTGATGAAGTTAAAGAAGAAGAAATGATCGGAAGAGAAGACTTAAGAGAAGAAATTATTTTTACTATCGATGGCGATGATACTAAAGATATAGATGATGCAATTAGTATCGAAAGACTTGAAAATAATAACTTCAAATTAGGTGTTCATATTGCCGATGTAAGTTATTATGTAAAAGATAATACTAAATTAGATGAAGAAGCTTATAACCGCGGAACAAGTGTTTATTTAGCAGATAGAGTAATACCAATGTTACCTCGAAAACTTTCAAATGGAATTTGTTCATTAAATCCAAATGTAGATAGATTAGCAATGTCATGCGTTATGGAAATTGATGAAAAAGGAAATGTTGTTGATTATAATATTTTTGAAAGTGTTATTCGTTCTAAAAAACAAATGACATATAAAAATGTAAATAAAATAATGGAAGAAAATATAGTTCCAGAAGGTTATGAAGAATTTGAAGAAAAAATAAAAGATATGCAAGAATTAGCACATCGTCTACGCAAAAATAAAATTAGAAGAGGATACATTGATTTTGAAATTGATGAACCAAAATTAATTGTAGATGATGAAGGTTTAGTAACAGATGTATTAGTTCGCGAAAGAGGCGAAGGAGAAAAACTAATTGAAGACTTTATGATTGCTGCTAATGAAACTGTAGCAACACATGTATACTTTATGAATTTACCTTTTGTTTATCGTATCCACGGTGAACCAAATGAAGAAAAAATTCAAAACTTCTTAAAATTTATTGGAATTTTAGGATATAAAGTAAATGGAAAAATAAAAGAAATTACTCCAATTGCAATGCAAAGATTACTAGACGACTTAAAAGAGAAAAAAGAATTCCACATACTTTCTCAATTACTACTTAGAAGTATGCAAAAAGCCGTTTATGATAAAAACAATATAGGACACTTCGGATTAGGAAGTAAATGTTACACTCACTTTACATCTCCAATTAGACGTTATCCAGATACAACAGTACATAGATTACTTAGAACATATTTATTTAAAAAAGATATGAGCGAAGATACTATTGAATACTGGGAAGGAAAATTACCTTTCTTAACTGAACATACTTCAGAAAGAGAAAGAGCTAGTGTTGAATGTGAAAGAGAAGTAGACCAAATGAAAATTGCTGAATATATGGAAAAACATATAGGAGAAGAACACGATGGAATTGTTAGTAGTGTTGTAAACTTTGGTTTATTCGTTCAATTACCAAACTTAATCGAAGGTTTAATTCGTTTAGATGATTTAAAAGATGACAGATATATTTATGATGAAACAACATTCTCACTAATAGGTCAAAGAACTAAAAAAATATATCGCCTAGGTGATGAATTACATATTAGAGTTAAAGCAGCATCAAAAATCAATCATACAGTAGATTTTGAATTAGCACCAAAAAAAGGTGAAGAAGATGGCGAAAAAGAAAATTAAGAAAAAAGTTCTAATAGTTATTGGATATATAATATTAATTATTGGACTAGGAATTTATATTTATTTAACTCCAAATAAAGATGTAAAACCATCAAAAAAACCTACAGAAAATAAAAAAGAAGAAAAAAAACCAGTAAAAGAAAACTTTAGTTTTTCTTTTATTGGAGCAGGTGATGCTTTAATTCATACTGGAGTTTTCGTTGATGCTAGAACTGGAGCAGTAGGCGCTGACGGATATGCTGTATATGACTTTAATAAAATGTTTACTCATGTAAAAGAGATTATAGAACCTTATGATTTAAAATTTTATAATCAAGAAACAATAATAGGTGGAAAATCAAGAGGCTTAGGAGGATATCCTAATTTCAATTCACCTGATGAAATAGGTATTAATCTTACAAGAGATGTTGGATTTAATATTGTTAATTTAGCAAGTAATCATACAATGGATAAGGGTAGTGCTGCTACTGAATATTCTGTTAATTTTTGGAAACAACAAGAAGATGTTTATGTAACTGGTTCATATGCTTCTTTCGAAGAAAGAGATAATATTGAAATTAAAAATGTTAATGGAATTTCTTATGCTGTATTAAGTTATACATATGGAACTAATGGAATGCCAGTTCCACAAGGAAAAGAATATCTTGTAAATGTATGGCCAACAAATTTAGATTTAAATAATGTTGCAACTGATACTAAATATCAAGCATATAAAGAACAAGTAAGAAAAGATGTTGAAACTATTAGAGATAAAGTTGATGTTTTGATGGTTTCAATGCACTGGGGAGTTGAATATGTTCATACTCCAACAAAATATCAACAAGATTCTGCAAAATTCCTTGCAGATTTAGGAGTAGATGTTATAATAGGTACACACCCACATGTTGTACAACCAATTGAATTTATTGATGATACACTAGTTATTTATTCACTTGGAAATATGATATCAGCTCAAGTAGGAACACAAAAATTAGTTGGTATGCTTGCAGCCTTTACTGTAAATAAAGAAGTAGTAGATGGAAAAACAACAAAAATTGAAATAACAGATGTTAAAGGTGACCTAATATGGACACACTATAATACATTCCAAAATTTCAAAGTTATACCATTTAACAAACTTACAGATACAACACTTTTTGGATATAGAGATATTTATGAAAAATATAAAGCTTATGTAAATCCAAAACAAGATACAAGAATAAAAGTGGGATTCTTTGAATAGGAGATGAAAATATGGAAATAGTTAATAGAAAAGCTCGTTTTGATTATGAAGTATTAGAAGAATATGAAGCTGGAATTGTTTTAACAGGAACAGAAATAAAATCAATAAGAGATGGTAAAGCTAATATAAAAGATTGCTATGGTGTAATAAGAGAAATGGAAGTTTATCTATTAAATATGCATATTAGCCACTATGAACAAGGTAATATCTTTAATCATGATGAAACAAGAACAAGAAAATTACTTTTACATAAAAAAGAAATTTTAAAACTTAACGATCGCGTAAAATTAGAAGGATTAACTTTAATTCCTTTAAAAGTATATTTTAAAAAGAATAAAGCTAAAATTCTACTTGGCTTATGTCGCGGTAAAAAGAATTATGATAAAAGAGAAGCCATTAAAGAAAGAGACATCAAAAGAGATTTACAAAAAAATTATAAATATAATTAAAAGAGTCTAT
>CAJGDV010000052.1 GCA_904502155.1 uncultured Bacilli bacterium | reverse complement strand
GCAAGTCAAGGATTTGATTGTATTCAAATAAATCCTATACAACCATTAAAGGAAAATAAACGATATCCTTGGTGGTTATCATATCAACCTGTTGATTTTAGTATTGGAAATTGGGTAGGGAGTAGAGATGATTTAATTAGATTTTGTCATGAAGCTAAAAAAAGAAATATTAAAGTAATTGCTGATGTTGTATGTAATCACTTAGCACAAGACAAACCTGGTTCATTAAATCCTCATCCAAATGTTCCTGAAAAATTTAAAAATAATCCATATTATTGGAAAGAAAAAAAAGAAGTCAAAAATTGGAATAGTAGATATGAAGTTATAAATTATTGTATGGGATTACCTGGTCTTAATTTGAATCATCCTGAAGTTAAAAATGAAATATTTAATTTTTTAGATGATTTAGTTCGTTGTGGTGTAGGCGGTTTCAGATTTGATGCTGCAAAAAGCATCGGATTACCTGAAGAAGGGGTTCATTTCTGGGATGAAATATCTAGAAGATATTGTCATGGTGACTTTATTGTTTATGGAGAAGTTATATTTGGAAGCACTGAATTAATTGATGCTTATTCAAAATATATGATGGTTTTAACGAATGAATATCATGGTACAAAACATGATAGGATAGTTAATTTCGCAGAAAGTCATGACACCTTCTTAAGTGATGATGATTTAGGTTATACTAAATCACGTTCCAATGAAGATATTGCATGGGATTATTATAATAGAAGCAAATATTTTGATAATATGCTTTGTTATGCTAGACCTTGGTCAAAAGAATATCCATGGATTGAAAATTGGAAATTAGATATTTTTAAAGACGCTAATTTACAACATATTAAACAATATGTTAGGTAACAAGTTAGCTAAATATATAATGCATAAATGTCCTTAAACGCATGTTTAAAAGGAGTTTATACACAAATGCGTACGGGACCTTAAGATATTGTCGTTTCTTAAGTAGCATGTTTAGCGTATAAAAAAGAAGTATTAATTACTTCTTTTAATTTGGATATTTTTATCTTTATCAATATATATTTTTTCTATATCTTTTTCATCGTTAATTCTTTTTTCAATTTCATTATAATTAAAATAATGGGGAGTACAAATTCTTTTATTACGATAACTACTACATGAAGTAAAAGCATGTCCTCTTTTATAATTATATAAAATATTTATTTTTTTATTACATTCTTTACACCATAGCATATCCTTATATTTAAAGTATAATTTTTCTTTTTTATTAATTATAAGTTTTTTTTGTACTGTATCCCAGGTATTATAATCTATTATCATAGGGTGATTACATTTACATACTATAAAATTTTCTTTACAAACATTTACAATTTTTCGACATTTATAGCTGATTCTTTTTCTTTTTCCTTGTACTAAATCTCCAGTATATACAGGATTTGCTAAAATATCTTTAATAGTTTTACAAGACCATCTTTTATTTCCATTAGGACTTAAAATATTCAAATTAGTAAGAATTTTTGCTATCTTATTAGCATTAATATTATCAATAAATAAATTAAAAATAAATTTAACAATGTGACATTCATTATTTAATACTAAATAATATTTATTAAATTTATCATAACCATAAGGAGCTTTTGATCCTAGATATAACCCTTGTTTTTTTTTGTTTTCTAAACTAGAACGTATTTTTTTTGATATATCTTTAGAATACATATCATTTAATATAAATTTAAAAGGCATATAATCATTTAATTCATCATAACTATCATAGCCATCTAAAATTGAAATACATCTTACATTATATCGTGGAAAAACTTTTTCAATGAAATTTCCTGTTTCAATATAATCTCTACCTAAACGAGAAAAATCCTTTACAATAACAGTATTAATAACACCACTTTTGATTTTTTCAAACATTTTTTTAAATTCTGGTCTTTCAAAATTAGTTCCTGAATAGCCATTATCACAAAATATTTCATAATCAAAAATATTTTTAGTAATGCAATAATTTCTTAAAATTTCTTTTTGATTTTCAATACTTTCATTTAAAGGGTCATTTTTTGAAATTCTAACATATAAACCAGCTTTTATCATCTAATCACCATTTAATTATATTCTTTTTAATAATCTTTAACACTATCACCTGGGCGTCCACCGATTACTTTTTTACCTTTTAAATCTTCTAAAGTAAAATTATCAATTTTTTTACGAGAAACAAGAAAACTTCCATCTTTTTTAGTTAACCCTGCAAAATTAACTAAATAATCTTTCTCATCAGAATTAAAAACATAAATTGAGGCTTCGCTTCCACAAAAACCAATTTCAACATCACCTGATAATACTGCAGCAGTAACTTTATCAGCTCCAGGAGTAAGTAATAATTCAATATCTAAACCTTCATCATTAAAATAACCTTTTTCAATAGCAACATAAAATGGAGCATAGAAAACACTATGAGTTACTTCAGCAACTTTAATTTTTGTAAATTCTTCTTTTTCATTTTCTGATGGATTAATATAAAAAGAAACTAATAATAAAATAAAAATTAATAAAAAACTTATTATATATTTTTTCAAAAAATCATTCCTTTCAAATTAGTATATTCTAAAATGAAAAATATGTTATAATAAAACTACTTGAAATGGGGGATATAAAGATGCCAGAATTACCAGAAGTAGAAACTGTAAAAGAAACGTTAAAATTAAAAATTTTAAACAAAAAAATTAAAGATATAAATGTATATTATGATGATATTATTGAAAATATAAGTGTTAAAGAATTTATAGAAAAGTTAAAAGATGAAACGTTTAATAATGTTCATAGAAAAGGAAAATGGTTAATATTTGAATTAAATAATTATTTTTTATTAAGTCACCTTAGAATGGAAGGTAAGTATAATATTAAAACCGTTGGTGATTATAGAAATAAACATGAACATATTGTTTTTACACTTGAAAGTAATGAAGAGTTAAGATATATGGATACAAGAAAATTTGGTAAGATGCATTTAATTAAAAAAGATGAATTATATACATCATTACCATTATCTGAATTAGGACTTGAACCATGGGATCAAAATCTTAATAAATTCTATTTATTTGATAAATTTAAAAATAAAAAAACAGCAATAAAAACAACATTACTTGATCAAACAATTATTGCTGGTATAGGAAATATATATGCTGATGAAATATTATATTTTTGTAAATTAAATCCGCAAAAAAGAACATGTGATTTAAAAGAAAAAGATTTAGAAAATATTATAAAATATACAAGAAAAGTGTTAGAAGAAGCAATCCAAATGGGAGGAACAACAATTAGAAGTTATACTTCTAGTGAAGGTGTTCATGGTAGATTTCAACAAAATTTAAAAGTTCATAATAATAAAGGTAAAAAATGTGAAAATTGTAATACATTAATTGATAAAATAACTGTTAATGGTAGAGGTACTTTTTACTGTCCAAAATGCCAAAAATAGTATTGAATTTTTATACTTATAATGTTATAATCAATGTGTTTTTAGAAGAGGAGTTTGGTTATGAAAAAGACAAAAATTGTTTGTAGTATTGGACCTGCTAGTTGTAATCCAGAAGTTATGACTAAAATGGTTGAAGCTGGTATGAATGTAGCTCGTGTTAATTTTTCACATGCTACAATTGAAGAAAGAGAAAATGTAGTTAAAGTTGTTAAAGAAGTAAGACAAATTACTGGACAAAATATTGCTATTTTATATGATACTAAAGGACCTGAATTCCGTAATGGTATGGTAAAAAATGGTGAAATTAAACTTGAAGAAGGTAAAACAATTCGTGTAGTTAAAGAAAATGTTTTAGGAGATGAAGAAAGATTTTCTGTTAACCATCCACAAGCTATTGATAGTTTAGATCTTGGAAGTGTAATTTTACTTGAAAATGGTTTAATGAAAATTGAAGTAATTTCAAAAGAAGAAGATGGAGTAACTTGTAAAATACTTAATGGTGGAGTTTTAGGTAATAAAAAAAGTTTAAATGTTCCTGGAGCACACTTAGATATTCCATTTATTAGTGAACAAGATAAAGAAGATATTATTTATGCATGTCAACATGAAGGAGATTTCTTAGCATTATCATTCGTTTCTACAAAAGAAGATGTTTTAGCTGCAAAAGAAATTCTTAAAAAATATAATAGAGAAGATATGAAAATTATATCTAAAATTGAAAGTACAACAGGTATTGAAAATTTAGAATCTATTATTGAAGTATCTGATGGTATTATGGTTGCTCGTGGAGACCTTGGAGTAGAAGTTCCAATGGAAGAATTACCTGTAATTCAAAAAATGATGATCAAAAAATGTCGTGAATTTGGTAAACCTGTTATTGTTGCAACAGAAATGCTTGAATCTATGAAGAAAAATGTTAGACCAACAAGAGCTGAAGTTAGTGACGTTGCTAACGCTGTATTAGATGGTGCTGATGCTGTTATGTTATCAGGAGAAACTACAACAGGTAAATATCCAGTTGACGTTGTAAGATACATGGGTAACATTTGTAAAAATACAGAAAAATTCTATAATCATGATATTAGATTTGAAAACAAAAGAAATCTTGATACAACAGAAGCTATTGCATCAAGTGTAGTTTCATGTTCAGAAACATTAGATACAAAAGCAATCGTTGCATGTACTACAAGTGGTTATACTGCTAATAAAATTAGTAATTTAAAACCAAAAAATATTATTATTGCAACTTGCCCAAGTGAAGAAGTTGTAAGATCTTTAGCATTAAGTTGGGGTGTTTATCCAGTATTAGTTCCACTATATAAAAATACTGATGAAATCGTATCTACTGCAAAAGATAAAGCTATTGAAATGCTTGATTTAAAAGATGGTGATCATATCATTATTACTGGTGGTTTCCATATTCATAATCAAGAAAAAACTACTAATTTCTTAAAAGTTGAACAAATATAAAAAAAAAGATAAGAGTTATTTAATAACTGGCTTATGTTTATAATCCATGTTTATTAATTCATTCTTATCTTTTTCATTTGCAATCATAAAATAAATTGCACTTGTTCTAAACTCAATATCAAGTATTTTACTATCAATATTAGAATAACTTGTTATTATTGGTAATTTAGATTCTTTTTTTATACTATTTAAAAAGTTTTTACCATTTTGATTAAATCCTAAAACTCTAATATATTCACTGGTATTACATTGATTAGCTTCTTCTTTGGTAAAATTACATAAAACATGTATTAACATGCGCTTAATTTTATTGTATGTATATCTTTTTGTTTTAATATTATTAATTAACTCCTCTAAAGAATTTGATGAAAAAATATACTTTTTAATACGTCCTTCAATACCTTCATCTACAGTTTGAAATTTATCAAGTTCATTTAAATTTGAAATTATTTTATATTTTAATAAATCAAAATATTTTTCAGTAAAATATAAATCTTCATTTAAACATTTTAATGTTGAATCTGGTACTAATCTTGAATAATCTTTGCCATCTTTAATATATTCTCTAATACTAGTAGCACTAGCAATTGTGCCATAAGCATTTTTACTGTGAAAATCATTAGTTCTTTGAATACACATAGGTTTAATTTTACTGTTTTGTTTTATTATCTCTTTAATATAAGATATACCAAGTAAATCATTTGGTGTATTAGCTTCTCTATGTGTTAATATTTTTATAGCTTTAGCTACTGCTGTAGGGTAGTTTACACCTTCGCTTGTATATTCTTTAACAAGACTATTAAATTTATTATTATTTATTTGAACGCTTGCCATATCTTTAAGAACTTCAATATCATTAATTTCACTACCAAAAACTATTCTATCTACTTTTAGACTATCTAATATTTCTATAGCACCTTTAGCAAATATATCAGCTCCTTGACTTGAAAAAACAAAAGGAAGTTCAATAACTAAATCTACACCTTCTGTAAGTGCTATTTCCGTTTTTTTCCATTTATTAATTAAACTCGTTTCTCCTCGTTGTAAAAAATGAGAACTCATAACTAATATAATTTCGTCATTCGGATACATTTCTTTAATTTTATCAATATGATATTTATGTCCATTATGAAAAGGATTATATTCACATATTATTCCTGTACTCATCAAATCATATCCCTTCTAATACTATAATATCATAAAATAATCTAAAACGTAATTATTTAGATTATTTGTCACCTTTATTTTGAATTTTTTTGTATACATTATAAAAACAAATTAATTTACAACTAATTTCTAGTATTTAGATATATGGTTAAAATTAAAAAAACTTGCATTTTTTGATAGTTTAATGTATAATTATACTTGCTAATTGGTGGTGAAATTATGTTAATAGATATTACAAAACTTAAACAATGTATAGTTGATGAATTAGAAGTTTATGAAGAAATTCAGTTAGAAAAAGAAAAATTAGAATCTGCCAAAATTTTAGATCTTAAAAATACTGTTTTAACTGGATATATAATAAAGGATAATGCTAATGAATATTATTTAGATTTAGCATTAAAAGGTACGTTAGTTTTACCTTGTTCAATAACTTTAAAACCTGTTGATTATGATTTTACTACTGAAATTTCTGGTAATTATAATGAATTAATGTCAGAAATTGGAGAAAATTCAAGATTTAGTGAAAATTCTCTTGATATTTTTCCAATTATATGGGAGAATATCTTAATGGAAATTCCTATAAAAGTTACTGGTCCAGAAGCTACTGATTTGAAGCTATCTGGTGATGGTTGGAAATTGGTAACTGAGGAATCAGAACATACAACAAAAAATGCTTTTGAAAAGCTAAAAGATTTATTATAGGAAAAGAGGTGTAACTATGATGAAATTAGATATTCAATTATTCGCTGTACCATTCAGAAAAACTAGTAAAACTAGAAAAAGAATGCGTCGTACTCATTACAAAATAAGTGAAAATGGAACTACTAAATGTCCAAAATGTGGTGCTGATGTTAGACCACACAGAGTATGTGCTGCATGCGGTACTTACAAAGGTAAAAATGTAATTAATAAAGAAGAAACAGCTGCATAGTTGTTTTTTTTTTATAATAATAGTATAATCAGTTTAGAATAGGAGAATATAAAATGAATAAAAAAGGGTTTACATTGGCAGAATTAATTGGTGTAGTTATAATTTTGGGACTTATAGTTTTATTAGTTGTAACACCAATTTTATCTCAAATTAGAAATCAATCATCTAAAATAGATAATCTAACAGAAGGTCTTTTATTTTCAACAGCTGAAAATTATATTGAACAAAATCCTACTAAATATATATACGATGCAAATAAAACATATTTTTTAACATTAGAACTTCTTATAGAAAAAGGAATTTTAGAGGAAAATATATTAAATAAATATAATGAAGATACATTAAATAAAAATAGTATTATAAAAGTAACTAATAATGAAAATACTTTTAATTATGAATTACTAAATCCATCAACATATGACAATTTAGGTAATGTTGCGGAAGGATTAAAAGTGTCTACATTTTCATTTATGAATGGTACGTACTATAAAGATAATCCAGCAAATAGTTATGTTCTTTTCAATAATATATTACATAAAATTTTAGGAATAAATGCTGATGGTTCAATTAGACTTATGGCTGTAGAAAATGTAACAAAAATGATTCCTGGTACAACATCACAATCCTATAGTAATAGTTACGTACGTAATTGGCTAAATGATTATTATTATTCAAATCTTCTAGATAATGATTATATTACTAAGCAAGAATGGTGTATTGACAATCAAGCTACAGCTGCAGCATCTTCGACATGTTCTACTAAAATCAAAGATTATGTAGGACTTATTACAACTATGGAACTTATGAATCAT
>CAJGDV010000051.1 GCA_904502155.1 uncultured Bacilli bacterium | reverse complement strand
TTAATAAAATATTTATCATTTACTTTACCTAAATCAATATCAAATAATCCTTCTTTTTTTAATGATAATGTTTTATAAAAATCATTACCTGATCCACCAGGAATAAGATGTAAAAAACTATTACCATACGCTAAACCATTAATGACTTCATTTAATGTTCCATCTCCACCAACACTATAAACAATAACATTTTTATTTTTATAATATTCTGCGATAGTTTCAGCTTCTTTTGGTTTAGTTGTATAAATTATACGATATTTTTCATTATTTTCTTTGCATTTTTTTTCAATATATTGCATTATCTCTAAACTTTTGCCATGACCGGATGTTGGATTTACAATAAAAATTCTCTCCATAAATTCCTCCAATAGACATATTATATCATAGTTTTAATTTTTTGTTTTTCTAATTTTCTATTTGCTCTAGCCATAATTTTTGCATTTGTAGTAGTTGGAAAAACATTGTTTTTCTTATAATTATAATATTCTAATAATTCTTCTGTTGTTTTAAGCCCTCTAGTTGATAATTTTACATCATCAACTACAGCATAAACATTATAATTAAGTTTATTTAAATGAACCATTTCTGCAATAACTTGATCTATTGATTTATCATTTGTTGATAAATTAATAACAGGTTTAACCTTTAGATTAAAGCCATAAACATATTTATGTTCTTTACATAAATCATATTTTTTCACTTTTAAACCTTCAACGTCATCAGTAAATTCATCATTTTTAGATTCTTTTTCCTCAATAATTTCATTATTTTGATTTATTTCTTCATTTTCAATAATTTCATTAATTTCAGTGTTTTCATTAACGTTTTCAGTAATATTGCCTTCTTTTTCTTCATAATCATTAACTTCATTAATTAATAAATTATTTTCTTCATCATAGTTATTTATTTCATCAATTACTAAATTGTCTTTTTCTTCATAGTTATTTATTTCATCGATTAATGTATTTTCTTTTTTTGGAAATTTTTCTTTCAATTTATTTACACTATTTTTTAATGATTCTAATTTAGATTTATAATCAATTTTATTAATCTCATCTTTAAGGTTAAAGTTTCTATTCATTTTTTCATTTAATATCTCTTTATAATTAGATGGTTTTTCTTGATTATATGCTTCTACTAAATCTGATTTTTGATTCATCATAAGTTTTAAAATTTTATTAGCATCTGTGAAAATATTTAAATCATTTTTCTTTGCTATTTCACTATAAGTTAATGTGATAAGTGGTTCATCAAATTTTTTTCTTCTTTTATCTATAGCAACGAAATATTTTTTTGGAAATTTTATTAATTTTTTTAAAGGATAAGTAAAAATAATTTTACCGGTATTTATTTCTTTAACATATAGGTCCATAAAACCTCTTTTATAAAAAATTGGACCTTCAATAATTTCAGCTTTTTCATTTAAATTTTTCTTATTTATATAAAAAACACCATCTTTAGTTTTATATATATTTCCAGAATAAATATTGCATTTTTTTTGTATCATTTTTTTTAGCATAAAATTCCTCCAAACATAAAAATTATTATATATTTTTTACATAAAAAGTCAAGAAAAAAAGAGTATTAATTACTCTCGTTAATGAGCCAACTTTCATATCCTCCCATTATATTAATAACGTTATACCCTTTTTTACTAAGATTTATACATGTTTTAATACTCGCTTTACCATATTGACAATAAATATAATATATTTCATTAAAATTTAAATATTTTTCTGGGTTATTATTTAAATCTAATATTTCAATATTTATACTACCTGGAATATGGCTTGTATTATATTTTTCTCTATTTCTTATATCAATGATTTTCATATTATTTGGATCAATATTTTTAACACTTATATTTTTTAACATTAAAAAACCACCTACTATATTATATGTAATAATAGTAGATGGAATTAATTTTTTAATCATCTTCACCAAAGAAATCATCAAAGAATTGATCATCAGAAATATAATTATTATCATTTTTCTTATTATCAATATAATCGTTATTCTTTTGAATATAAGGATTATATTTTGGTGTAACAGGTACTTGATTATATTCAGGTCTTTTTACTGTCATACCAGAAATATGATTGTTAACAGGTACTGATGCTGGTTTTACTGGTTCTTCTTTCTTTGGAATATTTATTTTTTCCATAACTGGATCAGAAGCAAATAAATCCTCAATAACTGTTTCTTTAATTTGTTCTTCAATTGGTTCTGATACAACTTCTTGTTTAACTTCTTCAATTGTAGGCATTTTTGGCATTTCTACAACTGGTGCTGGGGCTGGTTGTGGTTCTACTGGAACCATCATATCAATTAAAGAATCTACTTCTTTTTCTTTGGCTTTGTTTTCTTTTTCTGCTTTTTCTTTTTCTGCTTTTTCTTTTTCAAGTCTTTCTTCTTCTTCAAGTTCAGCAATTTTAGCATCTATTCTTCTAACCATTTCATCAACGTCAAATCCTCCTGGAAGCATTCCGCCACCACCACGATTAGGTTTTTCCATACCGAAAGGATTAGAGAATGGATTAAATCCTCCTGGAGTAGGTTTTCCACCACCAGTTAGATTATTAAGCATACTATTTACTTTTTCTTCTTTTCTTTTATCAACATATTCTCTTATGTCAAAAATTTGTACTGGTTGTTTTTCACGTTTTGGATAACCAGCTTTAGGGAAATCATGTCCCCAATTCATTTTATAATTTGGAGTTAATTTTGTTTTAAAAGGCATCATTCTAAGTCTTAATACAATTGTTTCCCATTGTTTTAATCTTTGTAAATCACTTACTGTTACAAGTGGTGTAGATGCAGTTTTATCTTTGTCTTTTGATTTTACCTCACCACACATTTTACTTATTTCTTCAAGTGCTGAAAGTTCAGTACTGATTAAGTAAATTATATTACCACAGTTACCTTTTATAGTATCTCCATTTTCTTTACCATAAACTTCGTATAATTGAGCAAAGTTTTGGATAATAAATGTAAATCTAATATTTCTTGAACGAGCTGCTGTAACCATTGTTGTTACATCTTTTAATGGTGGCATATTAGCAAATTCATCAAGAATGAAATTTGTTCTGTGTGGAAGTTGTCCACCAGATTCTTGTGCTACTGAAATTAATGTTTCATAGCATTGTTTTAGGAATATAGTAACAAGAGTATGATATGTAGTTTTTTCATCTTGTATTACAATAAATACTGCTGTTTTCTTTCTTCCTATATCACGCATATCGAAATCATTATTTGCTAACATTTCTGATAAATTAGCACGTGATGCAAATAATTGAACACGTTGTTTAAATACAGAAAGAATACTTCCTCTTGTTTCATTAGGAGCCATTAATGTTGAAGAAGCTTTAGTATATGCTGTCTCACTAGGATTTTTATAACTAAAATATTCTTTAACATATGTAGAGTTTCCTATTTTTTCTTCTCCTATTGTTGTCATTAAATTTATACTATTTAAGTTTATTTCTTTTTCATTAGCATCTTCAAATAATGCACATGCTAAACCTGCAAAATAGTCTGCAGATGTATTTTCCCAGAAAGGATCTTGTCCTTTTGCTGATGGATCTTTTAAGATATTTGCTGCTAAGTCTTCTAATAATTCTACAGCTTTATCTTCATTATCTGACTTATATAATGAGTAAGGCAGATACATTGGATTCCATGCATTTCCTTGTTGAGGATCACGGAAATTTAATAAAACAATATTATAACCTAAACTTTTTAAATAGTTAGATGTGCTTTCATAAATTTCACCTTTAGGATCGGTAATAATCATTGATTCTCCATTTTTGGCTAATAAATTAACCATTGGAAGAACAGTTGTTTGAGTTTTCCCAGCCCCTGTAGAACCTATTACAAGGTTATGATATCCACCATCATCAACCCATACTTTTTTTTCTGTCATTATTAATGGTACACCAGCAGCATCACTTGTAGGTGCTAAAGGATTAACTTCTTTTAATTGTTTTTTCATTTCTTTATCAGTTAACCATCTTGAGTATCCTTTTTCATTTTTAGCATTTGTTGAAATTCCAAATCCTTTTTCCATATCGAAAAATTTTGAAGAAACACTCATTATTAATGATATTAAAACTGAAAAGAATAATAATAAGGTTACACCTATATATTCACCTGTAAAAGCTTTGAAGGGATTTAAACCATAAATTGTTCCATATCTAGCGAATTCTGATAGATTTAAAACAGCAATTGCACATAAATATAATAAGATTAAACTAAATACACCAAAAATTATTAAATCTTTAGCATCAGCTCTTACTTTTAATTTCATATTATCCCTCCTTTAACATTTTAAATGTTTTTTAAATCCATTTTTATCAAATTCAATAACTGAAGCACATGAATTTGATTCACCAAAAAATGTTTCTTTAATAATCATTTCTTTATATCCATCTTTTTTAATATCAAATATTGCTACGACATTAACAAATGGCGTTTCGTAACCAGAATCGTTTTCACGTCCTTTTACGTAAAGAGTATACTCTTTATTTTTAATAATTGCAACAATAATTGCATAGGAACTTGATTCATATGATGAATCATAACTTAAATTTGAAACAAGAACAGTATCCTTTTTATTATCGCCATCTAAATCAACAATATATTTTGTTGAATATGAATTGGCTTGATCAATATTTAAATTATTTTCTTCTAATGCATTTGTTATATATTGTTCATCTGAAGCAGTCAGAGAAGAAACTTCTGGACTGACATATTCATAATCTAAATTTGATTTAAATCCAAAAATTTCTCCTGTTTTACTAACTTCAGCCATATTTTTATCATAGATAAACCATCTTTTTTTACTAGCTATGTTTGTAACTGTATATTTTCCAATATATCCTGTTTCATCATAGATTTCATATCCTCTATCAGCTACTCCAAGATTTTCATTATCAAAATTCCATTGATTATTTCGATATGTTAATTTATGAACTGGGTCAATAATTATTGAAAAATATCCTTGTTCATATGTTGCTCCAAAGAATAATACTACTCCAGTAAATATTGCTAATATCGAAAATAACATTATATATGTTTTTTTAGAAACCATTTTTATCAACCCTCAATTTTATAATATACGATATCAGATATACCATTATAACCATAATGTGCAAATACATCTGTATCTTTACTTGCTGGATCGGCCATAGTTATTGTATCGTTTTGGCAACTAACGACAGCTACCCAGTGTTGACCACCTTTACGTTTTTTAACTTCCATTACAACATAATATCCTGCATCTACTTTAGCCTTAACAGCATCATAAATTCCTTTTTTACTAGTTGGTAATGTTAATCTTCCAGCATATTTAAAGTTTGGTGCAACTTTATATACTTGGTCAAAATATATTGAACCTCCTGATGTAAATCCACCTTTTGCTTTATATGCTGTAACAAAAGTTCCAGGATTTAAGTCACTAAATGTTAGGGTTGCCCCTGATCTAGCTAGTTGTATAGCAACTGATGTTGCGGCACATCCAATTGCTTTAATTGTTCTATTTCCAAGAGGAATACTTCCCCATCTAGAATCATATTGTTTCCAGTTAGCCCATTCTCCGGTTTCACCGCCGCCACCAGTACATGTTGGGTCTGTAGAAGGCGAACAATTACCTTCTCCAATAGTCATTGTTTGACCATATCTTTTTGTATAATGTTCAGGAATTATAGTTGTATATAATTTTCCTGCCTTAGCACCATTATAGAATTGTTGTTGTCCATTTCCTGCTGTATATGGTGCATTAGTAATATATCCACTTGAATTTAATATTACTTGTCCTGCTGTAGATGATACAGCTTGTCTAAATGCTGAAGCTGTAGAATAAGTATCTAAAGCTTTTTTATATGTATTTGGCTTTGTATTAGCCCCTGGGTAAACATCACCATTTTGGTTACCTGCGGCAACATTTTTTGAACATCCTTGATCAGGATCACAATAAACCTGGTCTACAACGGAACCTCTTAAATGTAGAATCCAATTATCTCCATTTTTTTCCCATTTAGTATTACCTTTATTACCCATTTCAAATGGCCTTGTTAAAGCATAGGATCTTGCAGCAACTGCCTGCGACTTCGCATATTCTGGTAATTCTGTTGGCCCTATTTCAGCAAAAACAACACCCATAACATATTTTTCAAAATCTATATTTTCAGCACCTTCTATTATTCCTCCTTTTGGAGAGTCATAATATTTATGAAGCGTTACTTTAATATTACCTACATTACTATATTCAGAACCATTGTTTCTAGTTCCACTACCAAATGTAGTTGATAAATCATATAAACAGTCATTACAGTTTGGTGTTCCACTACCAGGTCCACCTGGTCCTCCTGGTTCACCACTACCTAAATCACCAACTAGATATTCATAATATTTTCTTTGATCAAAAATTTCATCAACCATATTATCTATCTTTGTTTCATTATGATTTTCTTTACTAAAGAATGTACCTGGTATGTAAACATTTTCTAAATAATGTCCATAATGCCATTCTTCATCTCTATCTAAAGTCATAAAGAAATATAATTTTGGTGCTGGGAATATTGCGCCCCATTTAGAACCATCATCACCATCATTGAGTGATTGTTCTAATTCGCTTTCACCACCGCCACCAGTTAATAAATCTTTAAACTTATCTAAGAATTCCTGGAATTCATAGACGGCATTTCTTGCTTGATATTTAAAATATGAGTCATGATTAGGCCCCATATCTTCGTATGCAAAGACGGTCCTAAACCATTCATATAAATCCAGTATATATCCAATTGGATTTATTATATCTGCGGGGGATGGAATCATTGGAAAATCACCGTAAAAGTCTGAAAGAGACTGATAAGTAAACTTACATATTTCAGTAATAATATTTACCCAAGCATTAAATGCTTCAATTAATGTACACATCTCCCATTTTACTTTGTAACCAACCATATGACCCAAGAGTCGCCTGTGTCCCCATGCTAATGTTCTATAATCTCCTAATTTATGATTAGCAACATAATAGAAACTTTTCATTTGTTCATGTTCAATTACTGCTGAAAAATAATCAGAGAACATTCCTGCAGATGATGAATCTTCCTGACCTAAATCAAAATCTTCAACATCTTCATAAACTCCAACATCAGACATTTTAGCATAATTTATTGTTGAAGCTATTAAAGGAACATCAAGTTCTAATCTCTCTCCATTTTCAGTATTTAATGTAGCAACATCATCATATTTTTTTTCAAGAGTTTTATAAAAAGTTTCTTCCTCTGTTGCCCATCCATCACCATTCATATAGTTAACAAACTTCTCAATTCCTGTTGAAGCATATATATAAGCATCGTTAATTTTATCTCTTAAAATCATTATTTGAGACATAACTAACATTAGTATAAATAAAATAGCAATAAATATTAAAAAATAAGGTATTATTGGCCCAACAAGTTTTAAAATTTTTGCCCATTTTTTTACAGTATATGCCACTTTAACAGATGCCGGAGCATCTTCAGGTGGCTTTGGATCTGCACCTGTTATTAGTTTTTTTGCAGCACCCATAAGCTGATCACTGGTGCTTTGTGGACCTGAATTATTTCCTCCACCTTTTGATGCTGCACCAGTAATTGCTTTAGAACCCATATCTGCTATAGGTTTTGGAACACCCATTGCTTGTGCTCCTGTAGAAAGTGCCTTATTTGCAATAGCGTTTCCTCCGGCACCTTTATTATTTTGTTTTTGGCCTGTTGAACTTGAAGATCTTCCAAGTCCACTAGATATAGGGGAAGAGTGCGACCCCTTCCCGATGTTTTGTTGATTGTTTGATGGCGCACTGTTTAAACCATTTTTATAAAAATTACCATTATTCCCTAATCTACTAGC
>CAJGDV010000050.1 GCA_904502155.1 uncultured Bacilli bacterium | reverse complement strand
TATTTTACAATATCTGGAAATTCTAAAATTACTTTATCTAATAATTCATCTAAATTATCAAATTCATAAACACCTTTTAATTTATCCCAAGAATGTTCAAACCAATAATATTTATTATTTTCTTCATAAACTAAAAATGTATGACATTCATATCTTCTAAATTTAGCAATAACGATAAAATAACTTTTACAAGGAATATTATTTTTTTCAAAATACTCTCTTTCTAATTCAACTGTTTCCCAGCATACACCATATCCATGATTAATCATTTCTTCTGATGTTTGCATTCTATATTTAAGCATATAATCTTTATCTATGTGTTTGTGTAGTTTACCAGAATTATCATACCAACCGTATTTTATTTTATTTAATTCATTTCTTAATTCTTCCATGTTGTATTATCACCATTATTATTATAGCATAATTTTGATTATGTATATTATAATTTTTTTTGGCATTAAATATGACTATTTAAAGTAACAAATTAGCAAATTTAACATTTTTTTACTGGTTAAATGTAAATATTTTTTGTTATAATTATCTTGGTGATGTTTATGATTACAGTTGTAGCTGCTCTTATTGAAAAAGAAAATAAATACTTAATAGCTAAAAGGGCTACTGGAGATGAAAATGTTTTAGGAAAATGGGAATTTCCAGGTGGAAAAGTAGAACCTAATGAATCAGAAGAAAAAGCTTTAGAACGTGAAATTAAAGAAGAATTTGAAATTAAAATTGAGGCAAAAAAATTTATAACAAATAATATTCATAATTATCCTAAGAAACAAGTTGATTTAAGACTTTATGAATGTAAATATATAAATGGAGAATTTAAACTTCATGATCATTCTGAATATAAATGGGTTAATAAAGAAGAAATTTTAAATTATGATTTAGCACCTGCTGATATTCCATTAGCAGAATATATTTTAAAATAATATTATGTATACATTTCTTTTTTTGGTAAATAATAATTATGGAGGTATATTATGGAAAAAAAAGTAAATGTATTAGATGAACTTAACAAAGGTGCTTGTATGGGGATGGATGCTATTTCTTTTGTGATAGATAAAGTAGAGGATAATGATTTAAAAAAAGAATTAAAAACACAATATAATAAATATAAAAATATTTCAAAAAAAATTAATAAATTATATCCTGAATACAGTGATAAAAAACCTCATGAAACAAGTGCAATGAATAAAGTTATGACATATTATGGTGTCGAAATGAGATTAATGAAAGATGATTCTACTTCACATATTGCTGAACTTTTAATGCAAGGTACTAATATGGGTATTATTGAAGGTAGAAGATTATTAAATCACAAAGATAGTACAAAAGAAATTAATAAACTTGTAAAAGAATATGTAGATATGCAAGAAGATGCTATCGAAGTATTAAAAACTTTTTTATAGAACCTTATAGGTTCTTTTTTTTAATAGACAATTCAAAATTATGTATGAGCAATTTACTTTTTTAAAAAAAATTTTTATGATATTATATATAATAGGAAGGAGGATAATTTATGAAATTCAATAAGAAAAATAAAGTTTTTTTAATTTTAGGAATTTTATTATTAGTTGTATTATTTATACTAATTTATATGCTCACATTTCCAAATTATAAAAAATCATTAACTAAATTTGATGACTCGTTAAATTATAGTATGAAGGTAGAATTAAAAATTGGGGATAATATTAAATCTTATATAAATAGTAATATTGATAATGATAAAAAAACTTCAATTAATCATTTTTATGCTATTATGAATGATATTGATTATGGTTATAAATATTTTACATATTATGATAAAAACAAATATTTAAGTTATAAAGAACAAGCTACACAATATATAAATACTGAAATAGATGAACCAGAATATTTAAAACTAATAAAAGAAATAAATGGGTTTAACTTAGATAAAAGAAAATTAAAAAATAAAATTTTTAAATATGCTACTTATACTGGTACAATTAATTATGAAAAAATTGCAGCTATTTTAAATATATACAAAGAATATTTCGGTATAGATAAAAACTATATCGAAAATAAAAATTATAATGTTTTATCAACTGTTTTGCATAATGGATATTTAAACAAAATTGTGATTGATTTATCAAATAGTATTACAATAAATGAAGAAAAATATAAAGATGCTACATTGACAATATATTTTAATAATTATGGTTCAACTATTGTAGATGAAGTAGAATAGGAGGAATTAAATGAAGAAGAAAAATATTATTATTGCCAGTTGCTTCTTATTTCTAATTGGTCTAATATATAGCGTTCAGTCTAATAAAAATAATAATTTACAAAACTACGCTACTAACATTACTAATTATATGCAGGCTAATCAAAATAATAGTTTATTAACACTAAAATCAATTGAAGTTGTTACTGAAAATGGGGAATATAAAACTGATGATGTTATTAGTTTTAAAGTGACATGGTCTGATGTAGTTTATAGTAGATTAGGAAAAGAAATAAAAAGAATTTCTTCACCTAATTTATATATAAGATTTGGTGATGGAAAGAAAAGAAAAGCAGACTTTGAAAGATATGAAGGAAATGTATTATATTATGAATACGAAATTAAAAAGAGAGATCATGGGCAAATATCTTTAGTTGAATATGAAGGAAATGTATTTGATAAAGACAAAAGTAAATCTGTTATTGGTGAGATAGAATTAAGTGGCAATACGGCAATTATTGCTAATAAAGAAGAAATTAATGCTGATAATGAAGAAAATTTAGAAGAAGACCAAAATAAAAATGAAAATGATGATCCAGTTATAGAAGATAATACTAATAATGAAAATCAAGAGGAAGAAGATGTAGACGAAGAAAATCAAGAAGACATTATTATAAATGATAATTCAAATGTAGATAATAATGAAAATAATAATTCAAGTGAAAATAAAAATACTAGCGAAATGTCTACAGAGGAATTAATTCAATTTATTAAAGATACATATAAAGTTACTTCTGGAATTAGTAAAAATGGTGGTGAAGTTTTATATCAAATAAAAGATGTTTTAAATGATATTCCATCATTGTCATTACTAGACCTTATAAATTTTATAAAAGAAATAGAAGTAGTTTATAGTTTTCCACGTGATACAGGTATGAAAACATATTCTACATCAAATGATGTTGCACGTCTAACTACATATTCTAATAGTGATAAAGAAAAAGGACCAATTGCTATAACACCTGGTACATTACATTCTAATGGAAAAGATATCGATGTATATTGGATTAGTTTAGGTGGTACAGAATTTGTAGATGGTCAAGCTACTGATATTGCTACTGATATTCTAACTGGATTAGAACTTAATAACGATTATTTAATAGGAGTATACAATGCTATTTTAGATAACATTCCATTAAATTCTAACATTGTATTAACAGGAATTAGTTTAGGAGGAATGGTTGCTCAACAAGTAGCAAGTCAAGATGCTATAAAAGAGTATTATAATATTTTAAATATTGTAACATATGGATCTCCTATAATAACTCCAACTAAACGTGAAGGAACTACGAGAAGGTTATGTGATTCTATGGATATTGTACCTACATTAAGCATTAGTAATTCAAGTGAAAATGTTTTATTATATGATTCAGTAGAAAAAATGGTTGAAACTGGTGGTTATAAATCACCTATATCAGCTCATACATTTAGTTATATAGATAATGAAGTATGGCGCAAATATGACGTTTTAGGATTTAAAAATGGTAATAGTAGTGTAACTCTAAATCTAGATCAAATGAAATTTTATGATGCTCCTTTAAGTTGATTTTTTAAGAACCTTATAGGTTCTTTTTTTATTTGGTCTCATAAACTATGATAAGGAGGTTTAAAATGAAATATAAAATTGTTATAGATCCAGGACATGGGGGAGATGATCCAGGTGCTAGTGGCAATGGTATAATTGAAAAAGATTTAGTATTAGATATTTCAAAAGAAATGTATAATATTTTTCAGTCTCTTGGTGTTCCGGTTTATATTACTAGACTTGATGATAGCACATTAAGTCCTGATGAAAGAACAAGACTTATTTTAAATGCATTTGGTAATGATCCTAATGTAATTGTTATATCTAATCACATAAATGCTGGTGGTGGCGATGGTGCTGAAATAATATACGCATTAAGAAATAATGATACACTATCAAATTTAATAGCAGATGAAATAATAGCAACCGGACAAAATTATAGAAAATCATATCAAAGAAGATTACCAAGTGATTCATCTAAAGATTATTATTTTATACATCGTAATACAGGAGTGACAGAACCAATTATAGTAGAATATGGATTTTTAGATAGTACAGCAGATGATCCTAATTTACTCAAAAGCAAATATAAAGATTTAGCAAATGCAGTTGTAAGAGGAGTAAGTAAATATATTGATCTTCCATATCAAATAGGTGAAGTATACATAGTTAAAAAAGGAGATTCATTATGGAGTATTGCTAGAGCATATAATACGACAGTTGATGAACTTAAAAAACTTAATAATTTATCAACAAATTTATTAAGTGTAGGTCAAATATTAAAAATACCAGTTAAATCAGAAGTTGAAAATTATAATATTTATACAGTAGTAAAAGGGGATACACTATATAAAATTGCTAATCAATTTGGTGTAACAGTTAACGATATTATCACAGCTAATAATTTAAAATCTAATACATTACAAATAGGTCAAAAATTATCTATACCAATATTAAAACAAGAAAATATCGAGTATTATGTTCAAAGTGGAGATTCATTATGGAGTATTGCTAGAAAGTTTAATACAACTGTAGATGAAATAAAGAAATTAAATAATTTAACTACTAACTTATTAAATATTAATCAGCGTTTACTAATACCAAAAGAAACAGATAATAATATTTCTGAAGAACAAAAATATTATGAATATACTGTTATAAGTGGGGATACACTTTATAGTATTGCAAGAAAATATAATACAACAGTTAATGAATTATTAAGTTATAATAATTTATCCTCTACAGCACTTTCGTTAGGTCAAAAAATAAAAATACCAATTGAATTTGTTTATACTGTAAAAAAAGGAGATACTCTTTATAGTATCGCTCAAAATTACAATACAACAGTTGATAATATTAAAAAGAAAAATAATTTAACATCTAATAGTTTAAGTATTGGTCAATTATTATTAATATAAAAAGTTATTATAAAATAGCTTTTTTTCTTTATCTTGGTATTTATAAATAGTATAATTTAAAATAGGGGGATAAATAAGGAGGTTAATATGAATTATAAAATAGTAATAGATCCAGGGCATGGTGGAAGTGATCCAGGTGCTAGTGGTAACGGAATAATTGAAAAAAATTTAACACTTGAAATATCAAAAGAAATGTATAAACTTTTTAAATCACTTGGCATTCCAGTTTATATGACGAGATTTGATGATACAACAATAAATCCTAAAGATAGAACCAAAAAAGTTTTAGATGCATTTGGTAATGACCCTAATGTAATTGTTATATCAAATCATATTAATGCTGGTGGTGGAACTGGTGCAGAGGTAATTTATGCTTTAAGAAATAATGCTACATTACCAAATTTAATAGCTGAAGAAATTAAGAAAACTGGTATGGGATATAGAAAATCATTTCAAAGAACTCTACCAAAAGATCCTTCAAAAGATTATTATTATATGCATCGTAATACCGGCAAAACACAATCAATAATTGTTGAATATGGATTTTTAGATAGTCCTGGAAAAGATCCTTATATTCTTAAAACAAAATATAAAGAGTTAGCGCATGC
This sequence comes from uncultured Bacilli bacterium, assembly GCA_904502155.1. Lineage (GTDB taxonomy): Bacteria > Bacillota_I > Bacilli_A > RF39 > UBA660 > CAJGDV01. The sequence goes on along the minus strand of CAJGDV010000050.1, from coordinate 2,652 downwards.
AACAGTAAAAGGTGTATGTAAATATATTAATTATTCTTATCAAAATGATAACGTATATATTGTAAAAAAAGGAGACTCATTATGGAGTATTTCTAAAATGTTTAACACAACAATTGATGCTATTAAACAAGCAAATAATTTAACAAGTAATATGATAAATGCTAATCAAAGATTAATTATTCCTAAAGGGAATCAAATAGTCCATACAGTAGTACATGGAGACTCATTATGGAGTATTTCTGTTAAATATAATGTAAGCATTAATGAATTAAAAAGTTATAATAATTTGACATCAAATGTTTTATATTCTGGTCAAAAAATAAAAATACCAAATAATAATAGACGATATAACATGTATAACAAATCTGAAGAAAATGTGAAAAAATTAGTTTATAAAAAATAAAAAGTTATTTTAAATAACTTTTTTTAATGTATTTCTTTGCATGTACCTGAAGTAGGTTTGTAAAAGCAATGATTTTTATATCTGCCAGCTAAAGCTTGGTCCCACCATAAAGATAAACAAGAACTGCCACTGCTAGGAGCGTAAAACCACAAAGCATTAGTAGCTGGATAATAATATTCTCCTTTCAATACGCGATCTGCTAAATTTCTTTCAGCAGTTGTTGGATTACTAAAAAATAGTTGACTATTAATACCAGCAAATCCACCAGGATTTTGATATATCATTTGTTCAACTGTTCTTATGTTTTTAAATGTTAGACAATTGGCAAGAACTCTATTTACACCTACATTACCAACCATAAGCATTCCAAGATCACCTTCACCAACAGCTTCTGCTCGCATTAATCTCGCTAATAGATCACGTTCTTTTGATGTATATTTAATTAATGACATTTAATCACCCATTAAATTTTATGAAAAATAAAAAAAAGATTGTACAAAAAATGAATATTGTGTTATAATTTAAATGTCCTTGGAAAATAGGGGTGTAGTTAAATGGTATAATAACGGTCTCCAAAACCGCTGTTGGGAGTTCGATTCTCTCCACCCCTGCCATTTTGTAAATAAAACTAATCATCTGATTAGTTTTTTTATGCTTTGCAACAAAAAAAGATTAATTATTGATTTTAAAATTTATCTTTTGTATAATTAAAATAGGAGGAATTATATGAAAAATTTAAACAAAAGAACAAAAACATTTATTGTCATGAGTGTTATTGGTATATCAATAATTTTTGCTTTAGTAATTATAATTATTTTAAATAATCAAAAATGGAAAATGGAAGGAAATATTGTTAAAAAAGGAAATCAAAAATATGAACTAGGTGATTACTATGAATATGATGAAACTATTGATAATAGATTAGAAGATGTAACTGATGTTAAATGGAAAGTTTTTGGAGTAGATGATGAGGGTAATTTATTAATTATGTCAGCATCTGTTGTTGAAAACTTAACATTAGGTTCTAAAAAAGATTTAAAAGAAGCACAACAAGATATCATAACAGGAAGTAAACAAATGGACGATATAGCTAAAAAGTATAGCAAAGGAAAATATGCATTATATGCTAGATCAGTAAATAGTGAAGATATTAATAAATTAACTGGTTATGATAAAGAAAATAATAAAAGTATGACATTTTATTGGGGTACTGAAGATAACCCAATAACAAAAAATGAAAACGGTGAAATTGTTCCAACAAAAATAAACCACAATAAATCATTTTATTGGTTAGATAATAATGAATGGAAACAAAATATAAAAGATGGTTCAGAAACAAATGAAAATTTAAAAGAAATTAATTCATTTAAAAGTAATTTAGTATCATACGATAATCAAAATTATGATAATTTATCATTTTATATTAAAGAAAATAGTAAATTATATAATATGTTGTATTTAGATGATAATAAAGATAGAGCAATATATTGGACATCAACAAATTATATAAATGTAACAGAAAATTATGTTTCATATGGATATAATGCTGTTAAATACGATTCATTAAATTATGATAATCTAGTATATTCATCAGGTAATTCTAATGAAATAACTAGAGGAATTCGTGTAATCGTTGCAGTTAAATAAACTTGGGTTCCCAAGTTTTTTTTATATTTAAATTTCAAAAAAAAATATTTATATAAGTAACCTTTTGTGTTATAATAGAATACATTATGAAAATTATATAATAGACGGGGGATTTATATGAAGAAATGTTTAAGTTATTTAAACAAAAACATAATTGTTAATTTTTTAATTTTATTTATATCATTATTTATATTGGAATTGTTATTTAAAATAACTAATGGTTTTAAAATATTAGATTGGTCTATTTTAAGAATAACATTAGGTCTATCAATTTTTTGCTTATTTATAAGTTATATTGAATATTTTTTAAGTCCTAAATTTTACAAATATATAAATACTTTAATTATTATATCTGCATCTTTATATGCATTTATACAAACTGGGTTTAATAATTATATTGGTGTTTATATGTCGCTTGGAGCAAGTAGCCAGCTTGGAGCTGTAGTTGATTATATAAAAGAATTTATTGGAAGTTTTAAAGCACATTATTATTTAAATTTAATTCCTATTATTTTTATAATAATATATTATAGAAAAAAAGAATTAAAACTTGAACTTGTAAAATTATATATTAATGATAAAAAAATAACTTATAGTGCATG
>CAJGDV010000049.1 GCA_904502155.1 uncultured Bacilli bacterium | reverse complement strand
ATATAAGCAAAAATATGAAAATGAAATAAATAAAGTTAATGTTTATTTATCAGGTGTTGATGGTGATGTATTTAAGGATACTGAAATTTATAAACCTGGCGAATTTAATATTGAAGAACATTTAAACAAAACAAAAAGTAGATAAAATATCTACTTTTTTTATTCGTTCAAAAATTACTTTTAATACTTTCTTATTTTTTTACTATTTATTTTTCCATAATAAAAGACGCTAGTCTTTCCCTACTTGGGTAAGACTACCATCTTCTTCTTTGATATATACATTCTTCATTTGAGTTTTAAAGTTTGATTTAAAATTTTCAATATACTGTTTTCTAAGTTCTTGTTGCTCTTTTAATTCTGCTTCTGTAAGTTTTCTTTCTTTGCTTATTTTACTTAATTCGTTAATTCTTTCAATCATTAGTTTTTATTTTTGAAGACTTCTTTTTTGAACTCTTCTCCTCTTTCTTCAAAGTTTTTATATTGATCCCAAGAAGCGCAAGCTGGACTTAATAAAACAGTATCTTTAGGCTCGGCATTTTTAATAGCACGTTTAGTAGCCTCTTTTAATGTATCTACTACGAAGCATTCTTTATTAATAGAATCAGCCCATGATTTAATTCTATCTTTAGTTTCACCATAAGCTACAATTAACTTAACATTATCAAGATGTTCTTCTAAAGGTTTAAAAGAATGTCCTCTATCAAGACCACCTAAAAGTAATATTGTTGGTGTTTTAAATGAATCAAGGGCTATAATAGTAGAATCTACATTTGTTGATTTAGCATCATTATAAAAATCAACATCATTATAAGTATCAACATATTCTATTCTATGTTCTACTCCACCAAAATTATTTAAAACATCATAAATAACATCATTAGAAACACCAAATTCTTTAACTGCCATTATTGTACACATTATATTTTCATAATTATGCATTCCTTTTAGCATAACGTCATATAAACTTATAATTTCTTCACCTTTATACCATATTGCATCATTTTTAATCATACAATCAGCATCAACTTTAGATGAAAAATAAACTTTAGAACTTTTTATATCTTCAGTTAAATTTAATACATCAGTATTTCCTTTATTTAAGAAGGCAATATTTTTGCTTGTGTGTCCATTAAATATTTTCTTTTTCATATTTTTATAAACACCATAATTTTCATGGAAATCTAAGTGAACTTCATAAAGATTTGTCAGAATACTTATATCTGATTTAAATTCATACATATCAACTAGTTGATGATCTGAAATTTCAAGGCATAATATATCACCTTTTTTTGTTTTTTCAACTAATGAAGATACAGGATATCCTATGTTACCACCTAAATGTACTTTTAGACCTGCTTTTTTAAGTATATTATAAATCATTGTAGTTGTTGTTGTTTTACCATTTGAACCAGTTATAGCGATAATTTTAACATCTTTATTTAAAAATGAATATGCTACTTCTACTTCATTAACTACGTTTATACCTAGTGCTCTAGCTTTTAAAACACATTTATGATCTCTTCTGATACCAGGATTTTTTACAAGAACTTCAAATGTTTCATCTAAAAGTTTTTCTGGTTCATCAGTAACAATATATTTAACTCCTAAACTTTTTAATTCTTCTACTTGTTTTTCATCTTGTTCTTTCATATCAGTAATAGTAATATCATTATTATGTTTAGCAAGAAGTTTACATACTTCATATCCACTTCTAGCCATTCCTAGTACTAATATTTTTTTATTTTCATACATAAAAACACCTCGAATGTATTATATCAAATTTTTCTTTAATTGTTAATGTTTTTACATATAAGCATTGAAGATGAAATATCACCTGTAGCATTAAGCATTGTAGCAGGCATATCAACAAGCCATCCTATAGTTGCAAGATATGCTAAAGAATATTCAGGAAAACCATACATTGAAACTATTAAAGCTTCACCTATTAATCCACCACCAGGAATTCCTGACATAACAATACCACTAATAATAGAAATAATAATACATAAAATAATTGATGTTGGATTTAAAAAATCCATTCCAAATACAGTAAATAAGAATACTATTTTTAAAACAGCACTCATACAAGATCCTTCCATATGTATTGTACTACCTAAAGGAAGAGATATATCAGTTACTTCATTATTAAGTTTCATCTTCTTTGCAACCATTATATTAGTTGGTAGTGTTGCAAGTGAAGACTGTGTTGACATTGAGCAAATAAATGAAGGAATAATTTCTTTAAAAAACATTTTAACTCCATCCATTTTATTATAACTATAACTATAAATAAAATTAAAAATGAAAAAATAAAGGAATGAAACAACATAATAAAGAAGCATAGTAAGACCATAAGTCTTAATAATAGATTCCCCATATTCACTTGTTGTACTAGCAAGGAAAGCAAAAATACCAACAGGAGCATAATACATTATTAAATCAACAATTTTTAATAATGTATTAGTAATACTTTCAAAAGTGGTTGAAATTTTCTCATTTTCAGTATAATATCCGAAAGCTATTGCAAATAAAATTAATGCTAATATATTATTTTTAGATAATAATAAATTAAAATCATTAACAGATAAAGCATTTACTAAGCTTTCTAAAAAATTATTACTTGATATCGTTTGACTTGTTATTTGAAGAGTAAGATCTTTAGCTGGATTAAAAACTAAAACAGCAATAAGCATAACAAGAGTTGCAACAAGTGATGTTAAAACAAAATATTTTAATATTTTTAAAATAGTATTTGAAAAATATTTTTTGTTTTTCATTATACTTGTTGCTATTGTAAAAAAGACAAGCGGAACAACTATTTGAAATAAAAGATTAATAAATAATGTTCCAAGTGGTTTTATAAAGATACTAAAATCTTTAAAAAATAAACCACATAAAATTCCTAAAAACATACTTATAAATAAAATAAGTGATTTCTTTTTCATATTACCTCCTATTTAAATATAATAAAAAAAGTGCAATTTATGCACTTTTAATTTAGAAATTTAACATTATCCATTCTGGTTTAAAAATTAATAATAAACCAATTAAAATCATTAATATACCACCAACTAAATGAGAATATTTATTATATTTTGTTGTAACACCAGAAATTTCTAATGTTTTCATAGCGACAACAAATACAACTATATCATCAATTAGGAAGAATATTATATATAAGAATATATAAAGTACTTTAGAAATCATTCCTACTTTATTTAACTCTAAAATCGTAATAAATATAGTTGGGAATCCAGCAGAACATGCTAGTTCTACAATGTTAACACTTGCAGCAAGTGTTATAACACCAATTAATGATAAAATTAAATTTTGTTCAGTTGTAAATTTCTTCATTTTTGTAAAATATTTTTTACGTTTCTTTTCATCAACAACATGGCATCCACCATTTTTAGTTTTTCTGTAACTATTTAAATTTACTATACCGCCTACTATAGCAACAACAGCTATAATTCTTTGAACCCAAGTTGTAGCAGTTAATCCAAGTACAACAGAAAGTCCAAGCATTGCTAAGAAATAAACAAATGCACTTGTAAATAAGAAAGTAAATCCTAAAAGCCACATTCTTTTTCTATCTTTCATATTAAATAACATGTTTATTAGGAATAATAATATCCACATAGCACATGGATTAAATCCATCTAATGCCCCTAATATGAAAGCTACTATTGGAAGTGATAATTTATCTAAATTAACTTTTCCAATAAGTGGTACATCAACTCTTGTTCCTACTCTATCTTTATCATAGACATATTCTTCAATAGTTTGCATTATCTGATCACCAATTGCATCAGAATATCCTAAAAAATAATTTTCACCAATAACAGTAAATGGAACTCCGTCTTTATCGCATCCCATTCTTTTTTTTGCTTTTTTAGCTAATTCTTGATTAGCTTTATTTTTATATGTTTGAAATTTTACAATTTTAATTTTGTCTTTATATTTCTTTTTCATTTTTTCAAGAAATTTGTTTTCATGCTGACAGTGAATACATACTTCACTATGAAAAAAATATACGGTTACAACTTTTGATTCTTCTTTATCTACGATGTCATATATTTTGTCTTCATATGCTTTAGCATTTACAACAAAAGGAAAAAGCAAAAAAACAAAAACTAAAAAATTAATTATTTTTTTCATTTTAATTCCTCTATTACTTCTTTTAAATCTTCGTATTTTTTTTCACCAATTAATCTTTTTACTTCTTTTCCATCTTTTTTAAAAACAAAAACTGGTAACGTATCTCCCACATTATATTCTTTTACTTCTTCTTCATCAAAATCTAAATCTAATGATTTAATTTCTAATTTATATTCTTCTTCAATTTGTTTAATTATTTTTTTCATAACTATACATCCAGGACACCACATAGCGCCTATTTTAATTATTTCCATCTTACACCTACCTATTTAATATTAATACCTAATAATTTGGTAAATTCAATTGTTTGATACATATTTATAGTTAATCCTTTTAAATATTCTATAGATACTGCTATTCCATCGATATATGAATCACTAAAATCGATATCTTTTAAATTTGTCTTAATAAATTCAGATTCTTTTAAGTCGTTTGCTTTAAATTTAACATTTTTAAATTTATCTATATAATTAAATGAACCCCTTAAAATTTTATTATCATTAAAATTTATATTATTTAAATCAGCATTATTAAAATTAATATAATTCATTAAATTATTATTAAAATCAATATATTTAAAAGAAGAATCTATAAAATTAGTACCAATTAATTTTGATTCCTTAAACTCACATCTTAAGAAAAAGGACTCATGCATTTTTGCGTTTGATAGATCACAATTTATAAATTTACAATCAATAAAAGAAGAAAAAGAAAACTTACAATTAATGAATTTTATATTTTCAAATATACAATCACTAAATTTTAGTTCATCTTTTTCTATATTACTTAAGTCATCATCTATAAAATGACCTTCAATAATATCATCTATTTCAATGTTAATTCTTTTAGGCATAGTTTAAAGATTTTTAAAAATTCTTCTAATTCTTCTTTTGTTGTTTTATATGATAAACTGATTCTTAAACTTGATTTAGCACGTTCTTCATCTTGAGTTAAAGATAATACAGATTGTGAAATAGCTTTTTCACTTGAACATGCTGTTTGAGTTGATATATAAACTTCATATTTTTCAAGTGCATGTAAAAATGTTTCTGGTTTAATTCCTACAACACTTATATTAAGCATATGTGGTATACATATATCATTACTGTTTATATAAACATTTTCTAGTTTACTTAAATTTTCTTTTAAATAATCATTAAGTTCTTTTACATAATTATATTTTTCATCTAAGTTTTCTAAAGCAATTCTAAGTGCTTTGCTAGTTGACACAATAAGTGGTAATTGTGGTGTTCCACTTCTAAATATTGTTGTACTTTTCCCACCATGAATAAGTGGTTCTAACATTATTTTTTCTTTTTTAATTAGTCCTCCAATACCTTTAATTCCAAAGAATTTATGAGCTGAGAAACTTACTAAATCAATATTGCTTAAATCAACATTTATCTTGCTTATTGCTTGTGTAGCATCAACATGATAAAAACATTTATTATTTTTTTCTTTAATAATTTTACCAATTTCATTAATTGGTTGTCTAATTCCTATTTCAGAATTTATAGCGCAAACACTAACTAAAATAGTATCATCTCTAATAAGAGATTTTAAATTTTCTAAATTAACTGTTCCATCACTATTTTCAGTAACAAAATCAACTTCATATCCTTTATCTTGTAAATATCCTAAAGGACCATATATTGATGAATGTTCATAATGTGTTGTTATTATGTGTTTACCTCTATTACTGTATTTTTCACAAATACCTTTAATTGCCATATTATTTGATTCACTAGCACCACTAGTGTAAATAATTTCACTTGGCTTTACATTTAACAGTTTAGCAATTTGTTCTGTTGCTTTATTAATTAATTCATTAGCTTTTACTCCTAAAGTATGTAGGGAATTAGGATTCCCAATATAATCTAATGATGCTTTGTTAAAGCTATCTAATACTTCTTTACTTGTAGGTGTAGTTGCTGAATAATCTAAATATATCATATTATCACCCTGCTTATAATTATAGCACAAATATTTGTTTATTTTGTGAATTTTTATAAATAAAATAAAAAAAGATATTAAAAATATCTTAATTTAAACCACAACGAGGATCATCTCCTGTTGATGAAATACTAAATAATTTTAAAACAAATTCAATTAATGTTGGAACTAAGAATAATAATGCTAGTGCCATTAATCTTGTTGTGAAATTTTTATTGGCTTTAGCAATACTATCATCTTTTGATGAGAATGTAGCATTAATATAATCTACAACCCCAAGAATAACAGTTAATACTAACCCACCAATACGAACAACATCTAAAACCCATTGTAACCATTCAACAAGTTCACTAGTTAAAACATTTTGGCATCCTTGTTTAGGATTAATTGGAACTTTAATATTAGAAGGTCTTCCACCATTTTCATCTTCACTACCACTATTTGAATTATTATTGTTATTATTGTTATTATTATTGTTGTTATTATTATTGTTATTTCCTGAACCATTTAGTGTAAGATTATTATTGTCTTCACCACTTAATTTAGCTTGATTTGTAGCATTTCCTGTTTTATTTAAATGAACTGAAAATGATACATTTCCTGCATATGAACTTCCTGTTCTTGAATAATAAATTGATTTTGGACATTGTGCCTTATTAGATCCCATAAAATTTGTTGCACCAATATTATTTGTTACTGAAAATGTTGCAGAGGAATCACTTTGTACATCAAATGATGTTGTAACAGTTACACTACCGTTTCCATCACCTACAACTTTATAAACAATATGTCCATCTGTAACAGCATATTTACATGTTGTACATGCATAAGTACTACAATTATCAGCATATACATTTAAATTACCAATAAAAAATATACCAAATAATAATATTAAAAAATTAAAACTTTTCTTCATAACTATCCCCCTAGTAACCACAAACTAATCTAGTTTTTACTTCATAGTCCTTTTTTCCATAAGGACTTTTTGGTCTAATTTCAATTAAAGAACTATCCATATCACATTTTTCTTTAGTTTTATGATTTATAAATATATCTGTTTCGTGATTAATTGCTTCTATAGCTTCACTTAATGTAATCGTATAGCCACTTTCTTCATAGCTTTTAAGTGTTTCTAAATCATTTGAATATTCATTAAATAAACCTTCTTCATAATATACAGCACCAATATAATACATTTGTTTTTCTAGTTTACCTTTATGCCCACCTTCATAAGAAATAACTTTATTAACTAGTAATAGAACAATTGAAAAACATATAATTATAATGGCTGTTTTAATTTGTTTTTTATCATTTTCTTCCATAGTTTACCTACTTTCTATTTTTCACATGACATAGTTATTTTCATATCATAGTCATATTGTCCATAAGGACTTTTTGGATAATAAACTACATATGTTTTTTTAAGGTCACAATCTATTCCACTGTCATTTGAATTATAAAGTCTATGTTTATCTGGATGATCTATAGTTCTAGAGATATCAAATAAACTTTTTGTAATACCTTTTTCTTCTAATTCTTTAGCTTTCTTTTCAAAATCTTCTTCGTATTTAGACTTAAATTCTACAAAGTAATGTTCTTCATAATATATTTTGCTCATTTCATTAATTACAGTCTCAGCATCTTTTTGCTTCGTTAATAAATTATATACTATAATTCCTAAAACAGCAACCCCAACAACAATTAAAATAAATCCTATAATATATTTACCATATTTTTTTAGCATAATAATCCCTACCTTCTAATATATTATATCAAAAAATAGACCTTAATAAAATACCTTTTAAAAATTTGCAATAAAAATCAAAATATAGTAAAATTGTTTTAGAAATTGGAGTGAACTTTATGGAAAAAATATTTGAAGATATCGAATATTTTGATCTAGTTAAAGATATACTCGCTAAAAAAGAATTTAATGAAATTGATTCCATCGCACACCATGGAACTACAAGATATCAACACTCAGTAAGGGTTTCTTATTATGCTTATAAAATAGCTAAAAAATTAAGATTAGATAGTGTTGCGGTAGCTCGTGCTGGACTTTTACATGATTTTTTTATGAGTAGTCCTGATAGAACAAAATTTGAAAGAATGATGTCAACATTTACACATCCTAAATTTGCATGCCGTAATGCATCTAGTATGTTTAAATTAAATAATAAAGAAAAAGATATAATAATATCTCATATGTTCCCTGTAAACTATAGAATACCTAAATATGCTGAAAGTTGGTTAGTATCATTTGTCGATAAAGGTGTTGCAACTTATGAATTTTTTGGTGTTTGTAAACACGCTTATAAGTATGCTGTTAGTTTTATTGGGGTTGTAATATTTAAAAAGATAATATAAAAACACGCATTAGCGTGTCTTTTTTTTGTATAAATCTTGTTCATTAACATAAATAACTTTACCACCCATAGGATTAATTTTTGAGTGTCCAAATACAACCCATATACAGTCACATGGTTTAT
>CAJGDV010000048.1 GCA_904502155.1 uncultured Bacilli bacterium | reverse complement strand
ATATCCATAACTTGACGACCAACCTTTAGAGTAAATAATACCATTATTTACTGAATAGATTCCAGAACCCATACCTGGACCAGTAATATCAAGTGCATGATGGAATTCATAATAACCAGTTATTGGATGATAACGATATCCGTAGTTACAGCTAATATACCAACCAGCTGCTGTTGGCCACGCATAACCAGGGGTTGCTATACCATTATTAACAGGAACAGGAGCTGGTGCTGGAGCTTCTTCTTTCTTTTCTTCTGTAACTTTTTTAATATCATCAGAAGATAAAATTTCATTTAAAACAATTGCTGATGAACCATTAATGATTTGAGCATTAGCAACATATTCAGTAATTTTATTTTCTGAAACAATTAGAGCATGACCTTTAATTTTTTCTTTTTTTATTACTCTTTGAGCATTAAGTTCAACTTGAATATCAAAGCTAAGAAAGAAAACAAGGGCTGTGAAGACCATCATAAAACAATACATTATAAATCTATCTTTTTTCATTGATCCTCACCTCCCTTAAAAAAAATATTAGAGTATTATACCATATTTCTTGAAAAATGCAACTTGATATGATAAAATTTTGTCCATTGGAGGTAGAAAATGTTAACACATGCAAATACAAGTGAATTAAATGATTGTTATGATATATTAGACTCTGGAAGAGAGTTTCAAAAAGAGCAAGGATTTGTACAATGGGATGACGAATACCCTACATTAGATTTAGTAAAAGAAGACATTGAAAAACAAATTGGATATGTCCTTAAAATAGATGGTAAAATTGCTGCTTATATGGCTATTACATTCGATATAGAACCAGCATATAATGAAATTGAAGGAGCCTGGAGAAAGAATGAAAAATACTGTGTTGTACATCGTATGGCAATACATAGCGATTTTAGAAATAAAGGTTTAACAACTAAAATATTTAATTTAGTAGAAGAATTATGTAAACAAAAAGATGTTTATTATATTAGAATTGATACTGATTTTCCAAACAAAAGAATGCAACATGTCTTTATTAAAAATGGTTTTAAAGAATGCGGTGTAATTAATTTTAAAGGTCCTAAAAAAGCTTATGATAAAATATTAGAAAAAAAACAACAATAATTTGTTGTTTTAATTTTTAGCTTTTTCTAATGCATCATTAGTAGCTCCTAATAAAGCATCAACTACAATTGTACATCCACTTACAGCATCTGTTTTATTTTCTTCATCTAAAGTAATAAAATCAGTACCTTGGTTTTCAACAATTGCTTTTTCTAATTTTTCAACTTGTTCATACCATTCACCAGCAGCATCAGGTTGATATTTTTTCATGTTATAATCATCACCAAGAGTTTTTTTAGTAGATCCTTGATATTCAGTATCTAAATAAAGTGATTCGATTTCACCATCAGCATTAATAACAAGTTTAGCAGTAGCTAAATTTTGTTCACCACCATAAGTATCTACATAAGATCCTTCATAAGTTCCTTCTTTATAAAGTCCTTTTTTTTCTTCTTCTACTTTTTCACAACCTGTAAAAATACATAATCCTGCTAAAGTAAGTACTAAAAAGCGTTTCATATATTACCTCCTTATTATTACTATTTAATTATATCAAAGAAATAATATAAATAGCAAATATAAATGTAAAGTAAACAAAAAAATATGGGTTACTTACCCATATTTTTATATAATGTTCTTACTTCGTTTAATGATTCATGAGTTCCAACATCATAACATTCACCTAAGAATTTATAAGCATATGTAGGATAATTTCTTACAACATATTCAAGGAAATATCCTGGAGCATCAGGATTGTATCCTGCTTCTAAATATTTTTTAATATCTTTTAAAATTTCTTTAGGATAAATATATGTAGCATAAACTCCTACATTACTTTCAGGATTTGCTGGTTTTTCTACTAAATCAATAATTCTGTTATTTTCATCACATTTTGCTACAGCAAAACGACGTAATAAATTAATATCATCTAATTCTTTTGTTACAGCAACAGGTGCTTTTACTTGTTTGTAATAATCCATTAAATCTTGTAATTTGTAAGTAAATAAAGTATCTCCAGCAATAACAATAATATCTTCATCAATATTAGCTTGCTCAATAGTATAATTTAAATCACCTACTCCGCCTAAACGGTTTTCATTATTAGTTGTATGATCATTTAATACAGTAATTGGTTTTGTATTATTTTTATTTGAAGCCCAAACTTCAAAATGTTTAGCATATCTATCGTTTGTAACAACATAAACGCTATCAATTTCTTCTATTGTGTTTACTTCATCTAGAATATAGTCTAAAAGTGGTTTACCTTCTTCTATTTCTAATAATGCTTTAGGAAAATTTTCAGTTAATGGAAATAATCTTGTAGCATATCCAGCACATAATAAAATACATTTCATATAATCTCTCCCCTTTGAACCATTATTATATCACTTTTACTTTAAAAAGCAAAATATAAAATAAATGATTTTAGGCATTAAAATACTTTCATATAATGATGATAAAAAAGATATAGACATTGATAGTAAATATAACTTAAAGTATTTAATGTTATTAGTATTAATATTAGTCTTCGATATAATAGCTCTAATAAGGTTTAAACTAATCAAAACAGAATAAATGATTAATACCATTAGGACAAGTAAATTAAGCGCATGATGCGGGAAAATATAGAAAAAAGAAAGCAAAATACCTTTCGATTTAAAATTTAAAATAATACTAGCAAAAGAAAACCCTATAATAAAAGCCTTATAAAAGAAAATCAAAATTACAAAAGGAATACCAATAACAGAAAAACCCAATAAAAAAATAATAGTAAGAATAAGACTATTACTTAAAACAGCATTTAGTAAAGCATCTTTATAACTATTATTACTTATAGATTCTATAAAATTATTTAAATATTCACTTACTAAAACAGCATCAGTTTCATTAAGTGTTAATGAAAAAATTGAACCTGATAAAACACCTATTAATAACAATATCTCAAAAAATAAAAACATCTTTTTATTTACTTTAAAATATTCTTTTAATATGTTTATTTTCTTTTTCATTTTTTCACCTAATTTAGTTTATTATTTTTTTATTAAAATATTCCAAAATATGATATAATGTTTTTGAGGTGTTATAAATGGCAAAAAAGAAAAAAAAGATCAACTGGCAAAAAATCGTTGTAATAATTATGCTTATTGCAATGGTTGGAACGTTCGTAGCATCATTATTTCAAGGACTATAGAAAAAACGACTTATTTTAAGTCGTTTTTTTATGGTCTTAAACCTGAACCACCTTGAATAGTAATTGTTTCACCACTAATATATTTAGCCCCAGGACTAGCTAGGAAAACACAAGTAGCTCCAATTTCTAATTCAGCATCACCAAATCTACCCATAGGAATAGATTGTACATTTTGTTTATATGCTTCAGGATATTCTTCCTTCCATTTTTTAAGTTGTTCTGTCATAACTAAAGGACAAACAACATTTACATTAATATCATATTTACCCCATTCATTAGCAGCAACACGAGAAAGTCCTCTAATACCTTCTTTACTTGCAGCATATGAAGATTGACCAACACGTCCAGCAAGCCCTGCTCCAGACGCAAAATTAATAATAGAACCCTTAGATTCTTTTAATAATGGTAATGCTTCTTTCATATAGAAAAATGTACCATATAATCCAGAAAAAATAGCTAAATCAAAATCTTCTTTAGTATGTTCTTCAATCATTAAACCAGATTTTGATGCTTGAGCATTATTAATAAGACAATCTAATCTATTAAATTTTTCTTTTACAAGTTTAATAACATTTTTTACATCTTCTTCGCTTCCACCATTTGCAACTACTGGAAGTACTTCAATTTTAAATTCTTCTTCTAGTTCTTTTTTTGTTTTTTCTAATGTTTCTTTAGTTCTCCCAGTTATTACAAGATTATAGTTTTCTTTGGCAAAGGCTCTTGCAACACCATATCCGATTCCTTTTCCTCCGCCTGTAATAATTACTACTTTTCTTTCCATATTATTTTTCCTTTCTAAAATAATTCATTAAAAATATTATCATTATTTAAAGCATCACATAATTTATCAATTTCTTCTTTAGTATTATAAAAATAAAAACTTGCTCTACATGTGTTTTTAACACCAATTTCATTTTTTAAAATTTTAGCGCAGTGATTACCTGCTCTAACACATATATTGTATTTATTTAAATATATTGCTAAATCTTGTGCAAATAAATTTTTATAGTTAAAAGCAATTATTCCTGTTTCACTATTTTCATTATAAAGTATAATATTTTTATTTTGTTTTAATTTTTCTATTGCATATTTTTTTAATTCAATTTCATGTTTATGTATATTTTCAATTCCAATATTTTGTAAATATTCTAAAACATATTTAAACCCTATAACTCCTGCTATATTTGGTGTTCCTGCTTCAAATCGATATGGAATACTGCTGTATTCTTTATTATAATCATCTTCAAATGAAGCATTCATTCCTCCACCAAATATAATTGGTTTCATATTTTCTAATAATTCATATTTACCATATAGTACTCCAACTCCTGTTGGACCTGACATTTTATGAGCTGAAAATGCTAAGAAATCAATATCTAATTTTTGTACATCAACTTTCATATGAGGTACTGATTGTGCACCATCTACTACTACTTTTATATCATTTTCATGAGCATATTTAATTATTTCAGATAATGGTCTTACATCTCCTATTACATTCGTAACATGCGCTAGAGATATTACTTTTGTTTTTTCTGTTACTGTTTTTTTAATATTTTCAAGTGTTACATGATAATCACTTGTAAGTGGTACAAATTTAACTTTAATATTATTTGATTCCATTAATTCATACCAAGGAAGTACATTACTAGCATGTTCACTTTTACTTATAATAACTTCATCACCATCTTCTAAATGGTTTTTAAAATATCCAAAAATAATTTTATTTAATGAATCAGTTGCACCACTAGTAAATATAATTTCTTTTTCACTTTTAGCATTAATTAAGTTTTGAACTAATTGTCTGGCATTTTCATATTCCATATCAACTTTAAGACTAATATCATAGTCACCTCTATGAGCATTAGCACTATATTCATTATAATATTCAAGTGTTTTTTCACCTAAAATAGTTGGTTTTAATGTTGTTGCACCATTATCTAAATAGATAATATTATTATTAAGCATTAAGAAATCTTCACGATTCATAATTTCACCCCCAATACTTTAAAATAGCATCATTTATTTTAGTTTTTACATACTCATCTACATTACTTGTTAAAAATCCTGTAATTAATAGTTTAATAGCATCATTATCGTTAATTCCTCTTGAATTAAGGTAGAACATCTCTTCATCACTAAACTTCCCTATATGGGCTGAATGATTAGCAATACAGTCATATTCATCAATAAATAAATTAGGATTAATTTGACATTTTTCTTCTGTCAAATTAATAATACGACTTTTTTGATCTACTTCTGCATTTTTATTACCATTATAAACAAAGGAAGATACATTAAATATTAAATTACCTTCTTTAATATTAACACCATTATTTTTAATATTACTAATTGTATTTTTATCATGATGATAAATTGTTAAATCATATTTTTCATAAGCTTTGCTTATAGTTTTAAAATTGTAATCAATGTTAGCATTTTCCCCTAATAAATTACAAATTAAATATTCTTTAATACTCTTAGAATCATAAAATTTAGAAACATAAAGATGAGCATTTTTATATATATTTATTTGATATCTAATCTTACTAGTATTAGCTTTTCGATATTCAACTAAATTTAATTTAGCATTTTCAAAAACATTAATTTTAACATCTAATTTAATTTCATTAATAGATTCATAAATTATTTTTAAATTAGTACTTGTTTTAACATTAACGGTAATACTATTAACATCAAAAAATTCAGTTTTACTATTAAATAATACTTCAATATCATTATTAGTATCTAATACATCTATAATATCTTCCTTAATAATTATTTTATTCATTTTTTAATTACCTGCAATTATATTTTCGTAACCTACTTCTTCAATTTCTTTAACAAGTGAAGAATCTCCAGTTTTAACGATTTTACCGTCTTTCATTATATGAACAAAATCAGGATGAATATAATCTAATAATCTTTGATAATGAGTTATTAATAGCATACAAGGTTTATATTCTTTCGCATAACTATATACATTTTCACCAACTATTTTTAATGAATCAACATCTAAACCTGAATCTATTTCATCAAGTAATACACAACTTGGTTTTAACATATACATTTGTAATATTTCGTTTTTCTTACGTTCTCCTCCAGAAAAACCTTCATTTATTCCTCTATGAATCATATCTTTTTTCATTTTTAATTGTTCAACATTTTTATCAAGTTCTTTAATAAATGGCATTAATTTAAAATTTTGTCCATCTTTTGTATTTAAAGCTGTTCTTAAAAAATCAGCATTAGTAACTCCTTCAATGGCAAGTGGAAGTTGCATTCCAAGGAATATTCCTAGTCTTGCTCTTTCATCAACTTTTAATTCATTTAAAAGTTTACCATCAAAAGTTATAGTTCCATCAATTATTTCATAATTAGGATCACCCATAATAACTTTAGTAAGAGTACTTTTTCCAGTTCCATTAGGACCCATAATAGCATGTATTTCACCTTTATTAATAACTAAATTAAAGCCATTTAAAATTATTTTATCTCCAACTTTAACTTTTAAATTTTCTATTTCAAGCCTCATCTTTATTCCTCCTATTTTATCATTATTTTTTCTTTACTATATATTAATTCTCTTCCATTATTTATTCTTAAATTTTTACTTGTCACCGGAACTATTAAACTACCCATTTCTGTATCAAAGCTTATAAATGGTGCAGCATATTTATCAAGTAAAACATTATTATATAAAGTATAAATATTATAAAATGGATTTTCTTTATCAGTCAAATAAAAAGTATTAAAATTATTATTGTATATTATTTCTTTTAATAAATCAGCATTTGTACTAGAGTCAAAATCAGTAATTTTATTATTTTTAATTTCAAGTGCTAATTCTTCTATTATGTTATTGTTTAATATAGCTGGTTTTATACATCTAATAAATCCATTTAAATCACCTTCAAAATTAATACCGTATTGTGGTATTTCATTAATTTTTTCTTTAGTTTTAGCATTTCTTAAAATTAAATCTATTTCACATATATCTTTTATAATTAACTCTTGATATTGTAATTTTTTTAATATTTCTTTATGTTTTAATAAATGGAATTTTTTATTATTAGGAAGTGCCCCTAATATTGTATTAGGATAACTTTTAATTATCATATTATCTATTTCATTAATTTTATCTGTTAATAAAATTAAAATATCCCCGTTTTCTTCCATTATTTGTTTAATTTTTGTTAAATCCTTTTCATAGTCACTATAAAAAATATTTACATCTTCATATCCTAATTCTAAAGCTTTATAATATATATAATCTTTAAAATAACTATCTTTTTTAGACATACTTACTAGCAATTTATTGCTTTTTTTGTTTTTTAATAATATATCAGCATATTCATACATATTTCATACCCCCAACATAGATAATTATATCATAAAACATTATAAATAATATACTTTTAATATTTAAATTTTTATTATATAATACTTAAAGGAAGGTGATAAAATGGATTGCGTTTTTTGCAAAATTAATAAAGGTGAAATTCCTTCATATACTATATTTGAAGATGATATAGTAAGAGTATTTATGGATATAAATCCTGATTGTAATGGTCATATATTAATCATTCCTAAAGAGCATACTTTAGATCTTGTTTCAATCAGTAATGATACACTTATGCATATTATGGATGTAGCTCGTGATATGAAAAAATTATTAGAAGAAAAATTAAATATAGATGGTGTAACATTAATCCAAAATAATGGTGATGTTCAAGAAGTTAAACACTTCCATCTTCATTTAAAACCTTTTTATAATGATAAACAAGAGTTAATGGATGTTAAGGATGTTTATGATATTTTATGTTCATAAAATAGACTATAGGAAGCTTATATGGAATATATTATTAAAAGAAAATTAAATTTATTTGGAGTAACAAATATAATTAAATTTTATTATAATGTTAAGATTACTGAAAATAAATTTGAAAATTTTGATATAGGAAATGAAGAAGAATTAATTGATGAATTAATAAATAATTTAGATATTAAAAATACAAGTTATTTATTAGTATCACAGTATTTCTTTAAAAAAATTAAAAATCTAAATTTTTTAGAATATGAAACAGAAAAATTTATTTCAAAAATATCAAGAGATGAATATCACTTTTAATAAGTGGTATTTTTTTGACAATATAATATATTGGGGTTATAATACTTATAATTTTTAGGGGGTTATACTATGAATTATGAATTAAGAAAATTAATTACAAGTAATAATTTGTATACAGATTTTGGTGAATATTCTAAACTTTATTTATTTACAACAGAAAATATTAAAGGTTATTTAAAATACTTTGATTTAAATAATAAAAATGTTTTAGTTCCAACTAGTAGTGGTGATCATGCTT
>CAJGDV010000047.1 GCA_904502155.1 uncultured Bacilli bacterium | reverse complement strand
TGGATAGAATGATGGACGGAAACGAACTTCACGTTCTTCCCCATATAGATGTTTAGCAATTACTTCAAATGTTGCTTTTAAATTAGCAAGTGAAATATTTTTATCTATTAATAAACCTTCCATTTGAGTAAATTGATGTGAATGAGTTGCATCATCTTCATCTCTTCTAAATGTTTTACCAGGACAAATGATTCTAATTGGTTCTAACCCTTTGTTAGCTTCCATAGTTCTAGCTTGTACTGGAGATGTTTGACTTCTAAGTAGTAATGTATCATCTTTAGTATAGAATGAATCTTGTGCATCACGAGCTGGATGTGATTTAGGTAAGTTTAAAAGTTCGAAGTTATAAAGGTCTTTTTCTACTTCTGGTCCTTCTACTACATCATATCCCATACTCATCATTAATTGTTCTAAGTCTTCTATTAATTTTTCTATAATACTTGCAGACCCAACATTAATTGTTGTTGATGGTAAGTTTATATCTATTTTTTCATTTTTTAATTTTTCATCTAATTGTTTTTTTTCTATTTCTTTTTTCTTTTCTTCTAAAAGATTAGTAACACTCATTTTAAGTTCATTTAACTTAGCACCAAAGACTTTTTTCTCCTCGATAGATAAATCCCTTAATGTGCTTGTTAAGTCGTTTATAAGCCCTTTTTTACCCATATATTTAACTTTAATATCATTTAAAGTTTGAATATCATTAACATTATTTAGAGCTTCTTTAACTTCATTTAATAAGTTTTCTAAATTTTCCATATTATTCCTCCTTTATGTAATAAAAAAATCACATCCTATATAAGGACGTGATTATACGCGGTACCACCTTAATTCATAGTATATAAATACTACCTTGAAACTATAACGCGTTACCGTTGTAAATTTTCTTTTACAATGCTCCAAGACGAATTCACAAATATTATCTACTAATTTCCATCAACCATTAGCTTTCTATAAGACTTTTCTTTGTTACTACTTCTTTTCCCTGCATTTAAATCTCTTATAATATAACACAATTAAAATTCATTTGCAAGTTTTATTTTCTAGTCATATTGTTCAATAACCATTTTACTTTTTATTAATTCTATTGTTTCACTATTTCCTTCAATAATAACTTTTCTAGCTACACTATCAAAGTTATTAACATATATTTTTCCTTCTTTTAATCCAGATATTAAAATATCATAGTAATACATTATTAAAAGTTTTATATCATATTCTTTTAATTCAATAAAATCTAATTCTAATTCATCATTAAACCCAATATCATAGTATTCTTTAAAATTTAATTTTTTTGGAACCTCAACTTTAATGAAAAATTCATATTCATTTAAATTTTCATTTACAACAAATTCTACTAGATTTTCTTTTACTTCGTCATCAAAAAACTTTTTATATGGATCCATATATAATACTTTTTCTATAACTTCAACTTCTTCATTGAGTAAATTATTTTTTTCTACTTTTAAAGAAGCACATTGAAACCAAGCTAAAACTATAGATATTATAAAAATAGCAAATACAGGCCAAATTTTAAATCTATTTTCTTTTCTTTTAAAACCATTAATTATTAGCATAATTAATAAAATTAAAAGTGATATTGAAACAAATGGAAAGGCAAAAATTTTTGTTGTTAATAAAGGTAATGTAAAAATAGAAGACATTATTAAACCTATTAGTAAACTAGATAAAACTGGAAATAAAAAAATTAATATGACAATCATAATTTTAATTCTATTAACATCTTTTTCAGTTATATTTATATTATTATTATTCATATTATCACCTACTTTAATTATAACAAAAAAATTGCTAATCAAGCAACTTTTTCTTTATCACTATAAAACTAATCAAATTAATTATTAATAAAAACAATGTCACTAATAAATTATTTATACAGTCACTATTAAACCATAAATTTAATAAACTTAATCCACTTTCAAAACTAATAAATGGAATTAATATAAATTGTAAAAATCCTTCTATCAATAAGAATATTATAAAAACAGAAAGAACATGGACAAAATAATTTTTAATATATTTTTTTATTAATATTCCAATATTAATATAAAAAATTCCAGATAAAAATAAATTTACTAAAGTTAATATTATAAACATAATATTACTATTAAAATATGCTTCATTAGAATATAAATTTGGCATAGTTAATGAAAATTTAGAATATATACCTACTACTAAAATTATATAAAGAAATATTATTGGCAATATAAATGCATAGTTATATATATAATTTTTTTTATAGTTTTTAAACGCTGGAATAACCACTAATAATGGTGATAAAAACATAATTAATTTTAATATTGAATCATGAATTATTCTTACATATATATCAAACATATTTGGAGTTTGAAATACTAATCCTAAATTTTTGTCTTGATTAATTAGTTCGATTTTTTCTTTTGTTAATATCATTTCATTATTAAAATCCCATAAAAAACAAATTAGTCCTAATGATATTAGTAAAAAAGTAAAAATTATAAACTTCTTATTTTTCATAAAAATAGTCCCTCCTATTATAATTATAAAAAAAAAAAAATGAAAGTCAAAAAAAAGTTGCTATTTTAAGCAACTTTATTAAATCTATTTATAATATTTTCTTTTCCTAATAATTTTAATAATTCATATAAATCTGGAGTTTGACTACGACCTGTAAGTGCAACACGAATAACTGTTGTAAGATCAGCAACATTTCCTTTATATGCATCAGGATTTTCTTTATATGCTTTCATATCACTAGCATATCCTAATTTATCGCATACTTCTTTACATTTATTAAACCATGCATCTTTTTCATCGTTTTCATCATAAACATTAATATATGCATCTAATATTTCTTTAATATCATCTATATTAGTAATTTTTTGCCAGTCATATGAAACATCATTAAATAATTCATCGTACATATAACTAAATTCTTTTTTAATATCTTTATAACTTGCTATATCTTTACGAGGTTTTTTAACTTCTCTTTCGATATTTAATAAATTTACTGAGTATTCTTTATTTTTAGTAAAGATATTATAGAATTCTTTGTCATATTTTTCAAAATAAACACATGCATCATTATAAATTTTTTCTGCTTTTAGTAAACTGAAATAAATTTTTGAAATATTATTTAATTTATCTCCATCAAAAAGTGGACATGATTTACTCATTTTTTTGAAATCAAATTTAAAATCAGTATAAGGTTTTTCCTTGTTTTGATTATACCATTCTTCAAAGTTAGAATTCATTAATGTTGCTAAATAAAGCATTACAGCATAAGAAGGTATTCCTTCTTGGTGGTAATAACTCATTGCAGCTTCTGGATCTTTTCTTTTTGATATTTTTCTTATACCACCATTATCATTTTTAGAAATTGGTGATAAGTGTGCATATTTAAGTGGCTTAAATCCAAACATTTGGAATAATTGAATATGAACTGGTAAACTTGGTAACCATTCATCTCCACGTGTTATATGTGTTGTACGCATTAAATGATCATCAACTAAGTGTGCGAAATGATATGTTGGTAATCCATCTTTTTTCATTATTGGAATATCAATATCATTTTCTGGCATTTCTACTTTACCTTTGATTAAATCCTCTACAACTATTTTTCTATCAAAACATCCTGGTGATTTAATACGAATAATGTATTGTTCACCATTTTTAATTTTTTCAATAGCTTCGCTAGTACTTATATTTCTACATTTAGCATATTTACCATAATATCCTATTCTTTTTTTGTTTTCAGTTTGGTGTTCTCTTACTTTATCATTTTCTTCTTTAGTACAGAAGCAAGGATAAGCTTTTCCTTCAATTATTAAATGTTTAATGAAAGCATGATAGATTTCTTTTCTTTCACTTTGAACATATGGTCCATAGTTTCCAGTTTGTGTTCCATCAGTATTTGGTCCTTCATCAAATTCAACACCAAATTCTTTTAATCCTTCAATAATAACATTTACACCATTTTCTACTGTTCTTTCAGTATCAGTATCTTCAATACGTAAATAATATACTCCTCCTGATTGATGTGCTATCATATTTGCAGTAAATGATGATAGTAAAGCACCAATGTGAATAAATCCTGTTGGACTTGGTGCGTAACGAGTAACGCGTGCTCCTTCAGGTAAGTCTCTTTTAGGATACATGTTTTCATAATCTTCGACTGTTTTTGTTATATTTGGAAAAATTAAATCTGCTAATATTTTGTTTTCTTCCATATTTTCACCTCTATTTTTATGAAGCTACTTTATTTACATTTTCATAAATAAACTCTGCTTCTATTAATCCTTCTTTTAGTGCAGGGTATTCTATTTCTTCTTTTCCTTTTATCATATTTTCATTAGTAATAATATGATTAGTAAGTTCTTCAATATTTTCTATATTTCCATACATTTTTATAAATTTAGCTTGCATAGTTCCTAAATTGCTTTTTTTAGTTTTGCTTCTCATTTGATAGTTATACTCTATTTCTTCTAGCATTTTTTTACTATCTTCCATGTCAGCAGTATTTTCCATTAAAGCTCTTAAAACATAACTTGAGTCATTATTAAAATAACTATTTAATAATGTGTCAATTCCTACTACACTACCTACTAAATTTGCCATAACTAATTCATCTTTATTCTTCATCTAAATCAACCTCATTTCCTACTAAAAAGTTCGCTATAAGCTCTGTTAAACCTTTATTTAGGCCTTCTAGTGTTCCAGTATCATTGAACCCATAGAAGTTATCTTTTGCGGTTATTATAGATAATACAGACATCATTAAACTATGTTTCGCGTCAACCATTTTAATTTTATCTTCATTGATATATAAAATGTTTTCACGAGGATTGTATTCACAATCAGATGTTATAAAAAACTTACTCCCTTTTTTAATTCTTAGTCTTTTTATTCTTTCGTTAAAGTTAGATAAATCTACTTTACTAAACAATTGATGAAAGACTGTAATTAACTCTTTAAAATTCTCTTTTAAGTCAGCGCTTAAAAATTCGTTTGAATCAATTGATTCATAAGTAAAATTAAGTTCATTCATTTGCTTCACCAAATTAATTTATATCGCATATTATACATTTTTAATCCACAATTGTAAAGAATTAAATAATACACGACCATTAATTTTCTTTCTAATATTTTTTCAATTGTAAACTATTTTCTATTATAACAAAAAAAATAATTTTTATAAAGTAAAAAATACACAAAAAAAGGATGAAAATTGATTCACCCTTATTTTTCAAAGCAAAACTCTTATGTCAATACTTTGTAAATTATTCATCAATAGTTGGTACACCTATTTTACCGTCTTTTACTTCAATATTATAACCGTCAATGATAATTGTACCATTATCAACATTATCATCTACTATAGTTAAATTAGCACTATCAATCGTATATCCTATAGTATTTGTTGTTGTCGTATTTCCTAATTTTAATTCATTTACCCCTTTTACATAATCAATAGCATATCGTCTAATTGATAAAAGTTTTTCATCAAAACTATTTTCTAATATTTGATTAGGAATTTTTACTTCTTTTGTTTCATTAAAAGAATCATATTTTATTACTAGCTTAAATTTATCTAATTCATAATTTTTAACGTTATTGTATTTGATTGAATTTGAGAAATCAGCTTCTATAGATTTAATATTACCTTTTTTATCAATTTCTAAATATAGTGGAACATCATCTATTATAGTGAATTTTTCATTGTTTAAAAATGTTACATCATAGTAAGAAGATAGAAAACTTTCTACTCTATCTTTTTTTAAGTTTATAACATAGTTTATTAAATTGTTTTTTTCTTCTTTTCTTAGTATTTCACTATTTTCATTTATAAATGCTGTTATATAATATAATGAATTTTGATCTTTTTTCTCTGTTGTTGCATTATATATTCCGTCTTGTTTTTTATATGTTGTTGCATTATCTTTATCCGTTTTAATATAATATGTTTCACTTGATGTTTCTTTGTTTTGAGTTATATCAGCATTTATTTTGGCTGTTCCATTAATATTATCAATTAAGACTTTTTTTCGTCTTATAAAATTGATTTTTTCACTATCAAATGTTCCTTTAATGTTTAAAACAACATTTGCAGTGTAATTTTTTGCTGTAACTAAATTTAGTTGAGCATCTTTTAATGAATCTTTATCGCAACCAGTAACGAATATGCAGGCTAATAGTAAAAGTGTCGTTATTTTTTTCATAATCATCACTCCTCCTGCTAATATAAGCATAACACAAAATAGAGATATTAAACAAGATAATTTTGTTTTTTTTATGATATTATATTAATAGGAGGTAAATTTTTATGGGAATTATAATAGGTTATTTGATACAAGGTCTAATTGTAGATTTTGGTCATAAAAGAATATATGGTGAAAGAACGTTTTTAAGTTATATACCTTTTACAAGTGAGTACATTTATGGAAAGTGTGCTAATGGTAAAAATTGTGGTATTTTAATGGCGGTTTTAAGTGTTTTAGGTTCAGGTTATGAAGAAACATTAACTAATGGAAAAAAAGCTGTTACATATTATTTTGGTTCACTAGGACAAATGTGTTCTTTGATTCTTGCATTTTTTTCTTTATTTTGTTTTGTATTATTTATATATAGAGTTATAACAAAGAAAAAACCAAAAGATAATTGCAATGATATTCCAGTACAACCTAATATGGCAAGTCAAAATCAAGTGCAACCTAATATGGTAAGTCAAAATCAAGTGCAACCTAATATGGTATCTAATGAAATACCAGTTGTTGATGTATCTAAAAATTGTGATTGCGGACATCATTTAAATGACACTGATATTTTTTGCCCTCAATGTGGCAAGAAAAAAGAACAATAATTTTTATTGTTCTTTTATTTACATTTTATATAACCTGAGACATTTTTTAATGATATTTTATCTAGTTCAACACTAGGCATTTTAAGTTCACTTGTAATACTATTATTAAGTAAACCATCATTAACCATGTCTATTTTACCTTTATATTCTCCATCTTCATTTAGTGTTATCTCTAAATGTTCACCTGTTTTTTTAACTACATAACCGTTATTTAAATCAAGATTAAATTTAATATTTTCAAATTTATATTTTCCTTTTGATTTAATATTTATATCCATTGTTACATATTCTTTATATTTATCAATTAATCCTAAGAAAGAATTATCTTCATAACTATAATTTGAATATGCTATTTTTATATCAATATATTTTTTTAGATTATTACTAGTTACTTCTACGGGTATATTTTTTAATTCATAATAATTATATACAAATAATTTTTCTATAATATTAAGTTTATTATAATTTTTTTGTATTGATTCTAATTTATAGTCTTTAATAACTTCTTCTTTAACAACTTGATTTATTTCTTCTACCAAGCCTTTTGTTTTTCTATGAAAACTATAACAAGAGAATATTATAAATAATATTGTTAAAATTATTAAATATTGTCCCCATTTTTTGCTATACCAATGACGATGTCTAACATCAAAGCCGCATGAAGGACATGCTAATGCTTTACTTGAAACTGGTTTTCCACATTCAGGACATTTTATTAAAGCCATATTAATCCCTCACTAAATTATAATACAAAAGTTACTACAACGAAGCCTAATGCTGCTACTGCTAATACTGCTAATAATATTAAAAGTAATTTATTAGATTTCTTTTTTTCTTGTACAGCATTATTATCCATCATTGGTTCAACTGGTGGTTGAGCATCTCCAGGGTTTACTTCTGCTACAGGAGCAGCTGCTGGATCTAAAGCAGGAACTGCTTCAGGATTTTGTTCTTCACCTACTGGCATTTCTGGTGCTGCTTCAGCAACTGGATCTAATCCTTGTGCTGGTTCAACAGCTGGAACTGGTTCTTCCATAGCAACAGGACCAACTTCTGGCATAGCAGCTTCTACAGCAGGAGCTACTTCTGGCATAGCAGGTTCAATAGCTGGAACTGGTTCTACAGCAGGTGCCACTTCAGGCATAACTGGTTCAACAGCAGGAGCCATTTCTGGCATAGCAGGTTCAACAGCAGGCACTGGTTCTTCCATTGCAACTGGACCTACTTCAGGCATAGCTGGTTCAACAGCTGGAACTGGTTCTTCCATTGTAACTGGACCAACTTCTGGCATTACTGGATCAATTCCTCCTGCAACTGGACTTGGTGCCATTTCAGGAGCCACTTCTGGCATAGCTGGACCAATTTCTGGCATTACAGGATCGATTCCTGCAGCAACAGGTGCTGGTTCTACAGCTGGAACTGGTTCTTCCATAGCAACAGGACCAATTTCTGGCATAGCAACTTCTACAGCAGGAGCTACTTCTGGCATAGCAGGTTCAATAGCTGGAACTGGTTCTACAGCAGGTGCCACTTCAGGCATAGCTGGTTCTACAGCAGGAACTGGTTCTACAGCTGGTGCTTCTGGCATTACAGGTTCTACAGCTGGAACTGGTTCAACAGCAGGTGCCACTTCTGGCATAGCTTGTTCAACTGGAATTTCAACAGGTGCTACTGGTTCATCAGTTGGAAATTCTTCTAATGCTGGCATAGGTACTTCTACTCCTTCTACAGCAGGTTGTACCGGTATATTATTTTCTACTGGAT
>CAJGDV010000046.1 GCA_904502155.1 uncultured Bacilli bacterium | reverse complement strand
TCATTAATAGATATTTTAGATGAAGCATGCTCTAAGGTAAGTTTAAAACAAACAACAAGTGAAAAAGAAATTTATAATTTAAACGAAGAATATCATAAAATAAAAAAACAAAAAGAAGAACTACTTCAAAAAAGAGAATTCAAAAAAGCTAAAGAACTACTTGAAAAAGAAAAACTAATAGAACATAAAATTAATAATATTAACCTTAAAAAAAATAAAAATAACTATAAAAAACATGTAACATTAAAAGATATAGCCTACGTTATTAAGGAAAGAACAAATATACCAGTATATGAAATTTTAGGAGAAAATAAAAAAACGATAAATTTAATTGAAAACAAAATAAACTCCAAAATAATAGGACAAGAAGAAGCAAAAAAGAAAATGATGAAAACAATTAAAAAAATAAAACTAGGATTTAATGAAGAAGATAAATGTATGTCTTATATGTTTGTTGGTCCTAGTGGAGTAGGCAAAACAATGCTTGCAACCGAAATTGCTAACTTACTTGTTGGACCTAAAAACGTTATTAGATTAGATATGAGTGAATATAAAGAAGCACATTCAGTAAGCAAAATAATAGGATCTCCTCCAGGATACGTAGGATATAAAGATAATAATAATATTTTAGAAGAAATAAAAAATAAACCATATAATGTTATTATTTTAGACGAAATAGAAAAAGCACATTCAAGTATTATAAATCTTTTTTATCAAATACTAGAAAATAGTAAAATAAGAGATTCAAAAGGTGACTTCGTTTATTTTAATAATAGTATTATTATTATGACATCAAATGTTGGTTCTTTAAATAATTTTTTAGGATTTACTCCTAATTCTAATAATATAAATAGAAATTTAAAAGATGAATTTCAAATTCCTTTTGTAAATCGTATTAATGATGTTATTAATTTTAAACATTTTAATGAAAATGAAATTAAAAAAATAATTGAACAAAATTTAAATACTATCAAATTAAATTATAAGAAGAAAAATATAAATATTAATTTTACAAAAAATCTAGTAAATGAATTAGTTTTAGAATCTGATTTTAAAGAGATGGGTGCTAGAAAAGTTTGTAAAATTATTAATGATAAATTATATAATATTATTATTGATGAAATACTTAATGATAATAATAAAATCCTTATTAATACATTAAAAGATTACACTTATGTGTAATTTTTTTTTAATTTTTAAAAAGGATTTTAAGATATGTATATCGAATAATATAAGTAGGAGGTGTAGATATGAAAAAAATAATTTTACTTGTATTAATAAATTTATTTATTATACCAGTTAATGCTAAAACTTATTATGGGCCTTATTCTGAATATAGTAGTTATAGTGAAGAATTTAAAGAAAGTTCTGATACAGTTGATGTCATAGAAAAAAAAGTATATAGAGCGTATGAAGAAAATGTTACATATGAATATTTAGAAAATCATCCTACAGGAATTAAAACAGGACAAACTAAATTAGTTTTAGGTGAAAAAACAACTATTAAACCTGAACATGTTTTTGAAGAAATTACTTTGTATACTTATTTAAAACAAAGTGAAAATGCTAAAATTAAAATTAAAAATAATTTTGGAACAAGTATTTATATTGAAGATATTATCATTAATGGTAAATCACAAAATAAATGTCACTTTCTTACAAATGTTTATAACTATGCATTAACATTTGAAAAAAATAGTAATGAATATTTAATTAGTATTAAAACTGAACATAAAGAAAATTATAGTTTAACTTTTTCCCTTATTTATGATAAAGAAGAAAGAATAATAGGAACAATAACTAATGATAATGAAAGTTTATTAATAGATGAAAGTATTATTTTTTATGATGAAGAAGAAACAGAAACTAATGATAAAGAATCAATTATAGGTAAATATATAGGTGAAAAAACATATTATATTCCATCATATATTTATTATGAATATATGATTACAAATATAAATTATTTAGATTTATATTTAGAAGATAGTTTAGAATATAAACTGGATTATAATGATTCTAAAACATTATATAGTTTTAGAACTCGCGAGAAAATAGAAGTTGATGAAAATTTATATATTGATTCTAAAGATATTAATTTAATGGATTTTATTTCATCTAATTGTGATGTTAAATTTACGAGTAATATTAATTATTCAATAAATGGTATTTATAAAGTTAATTATATTACTCCTTTTAAAACGATTTCTAAAGATGTTACAGTTGATATTAAGGAAAACTATATTAACCTAATAAAAGCTCAAGAAAAAGCATTAAAAGACTTACAAGATAAACATGATGAAGCTGTTTATAAAGTAAATTTAAAAAATCAAGAAATAAAAGAAGTTATAAATAGTAGTGATGATGAATATATTAATAATGAATATATTAAATGTAAAGATAAATTAAATGATGAAAAAGAAAATAAAACAGATTTAAAAACTGTTAAAGTTAAAGTTAAAAAAAGTAGTATTATAATTGTCTTATTTTTAATAATAGGATATGTATATCTATTTTTATCGAAAAAAGTCGAACGCTAAAAAGATCTAGTTTTGTCGAATTTATTTTTTTATATTTAATATTATGATAAAGTTATATCGAAGGTGATTATAGTGCTAGACTTAGACTGCTATTTTATAAAAGGAGTATTAGTTGTTAAAATGAGAGGTTCACTTAATAGTGATACAATTAATAAATTTAATAAAGCTACATCTAATTTATTTGAATATGGTTTTACAAATACATTATTTAATTTAAATGATATTTATGAAATTGATTTAAATGGATATAAAACTTTATTAAGTAATTGTAAAAAAATAGAAAGAAGTGGAAGAAGAGCACTTTTTTTTGGAATTGATAAAAAAATGTTTGATTCTAATAATGAATATAATATTCATGATGATATTAATGTTTTAAATTATTTTAATATATAAAGGAGACAATGTGGAAGACATAGAAACTTTGATAATGGAAAATAAGAATTTAATTTATTCCATTACTAAGTATTTTGATAATTATAAAAACAAGGAGGATTTATTTCAATCTGGTGTTTTAGGACTTTTAGCAGCATATAAAAATTTTGATAGTTCTTATAATATTAAATTTACAACATATGCATATCCGTACATTTTAGGTGAAATGAAGAAATTAGTACGTGAAGATAAAAACATCAAGATTAGTAGAGATATTATAAAACTAAATTCTAAAATAGAACAAACGAGAAACATGCTTATGCAGAAATTCCTAAGACCAGTTACTAATAAAGAACTAGCTGATTATTTAGAAATAGATGAATATTTAATAAGTGAAGCTTTAAATTCTAGTAATCCTATTATGAGTATTGATGAACCTATCTGTATGGATACAAAAGAAATAACACTTCATGAAGTTATAGCAGATAAAGCACAAGATATTAATACTTTAATCGCCTTAAAAGATGAATTAATGAAGTTAAATAATATTGAAAAAGAAATAGTAGATAAAAGGTATTTTAAAGATCTTACTCAAACAGAGATAGCCCAGTCTCTTGGAATGAGTCAAGTTCAAGTGTCTAGACAAGAACAAAAAGTTTTAGCAAAGTTAAAACAAAAACTAGTTTAAACTAGTTTTTTTTTGTGTTATACTTAAAATAGGTGATAGTATGAAAAGGGGATTTACTTTAATTGAACTATTAGCAGTAATTTTAATTTTAGGGATTATAGCATTAATAGCAATTCCTACAGTTAATAGTATTTTAAAAGAATCAAGAAAAGGAGCATTTCAATCAACTGTCAATAACGTTGATAGAAAAATTCAAGAAACATGTAATATTCAAAAAATTAAAAATACTGAATTAACAAGAAATTATAATTTTAATGATGGAGATGTTGATAATGAATTAGATATTAAAGGACAACTTCCAAATGATGGAAATGTTGTTTTAAATAATAGTTGTGAAACTTCTTTTAAACTTGGAAATGATAATTTTTGCGCTATTAAAGATAGTTATGATGATGATATTATTATAACTGATGGAAAATGTGATTATACAGAATATTTTGCTGATACATTAATTAAAAATCATTCTGAAACAGTTTTAAAAATAGATACTTATGAAACAAATTTATTAAAACCAGATAGTAAAACAAATTTATATCATGAAAAAAAATCTAAACATCCTTATGTTAGTAAACGTTATTTTGTAGGAGAAAATCCTGACAACTTACTTTTATTTGCAAATTCATGTTGGAGTATTATGAATATTACTCAAAATAATAGTGTTAAAATAATTTATGAAGGTCCAGCAAATGGTAATACTTGTACAGATGTTAGAACACTTGCAAGTGGTAAAATAGATATGTCTAACAATTTAGAACTTAATAGATGGGCTAAATATGATGATGAAGAATTAGAATGTGCTTGGTCTAATTGGAACGATGAAGGAACTGTTATTCGAAAATATTTAGAACAAAATAATTTTATACCATTTACAGATGAAGAGTTAGCAAAAATAGCAGATGCAACATGGTATACAGGATTTGTTACTGGATCATATAATTTTGATGATAAAATATATTATGACCTAAAACATGAAAGAATTGGAGATGCAAGTTACTTAGATGATGTTGTTGATTACACATCTAATGGTACTGATCATTATTATTCTATGCCTAGTTATAAACCACTTGATGAATTAGGTGTCGAAGAATATACTTATACTGGAAAATTTGCTCTATTTAGTCCTACTGATTATTTAAAAATTAATTGTTTACATTCAGCAGGTATAAGTAAAGATAATGTTTGCAGTGCCAATAATTACATGAAAAAAACATATGACTATTGGAGTATTAATGTTTCAGATTGGGCTGGCGGAGCATGGCATTATCAATATACAAGAGCAATGAATGTTGATTGTGTTGACACAATTGATAGTAGATATCAACCATCATTTAGAGTTGCAGCATATATTAATAATAAACAAATTGTAGAATCTGGCGATGGTTCAAGTGCTAATCCATATATTTTAAGATAATTTTTAATAATTATCTTTTTTTTGTTCATACTAAAAATGGGTGATTAAATGGAAAAATTAAAATATCGTATTATTGTAGACAATAATACACCTAAAGAACCTATTATGTATAATGCTATTATAGCTTTTTTAACTGGAGGTTTAATGGGCACTTTAGGACAAGCATTAATAGATATTTATTCTTATTATTTTAATATTCCCACAAGTCAGGCATCAATATTTATGATTGTTACATTAATCTTTTTAGGATGTCTTATGACATGTTTAGGTTTCTTTGATAAATGGGTACACGTTTGTAAATGTGGACTAATTATTCCAATAACAGGATTCGCTCATGCTACAATGAGTGCAGCCTTAGAATACAAAAGAGAAGGTATTGTAACTGGTATTGGAGCTAATATGTTTAAATTATCTGGTACTGTTATCGTATGTGGTGTAGTGTCAGCTTATGTTTTTGGTCTTCTTCGTTATTTAATTTTTGGAGGTTAAACAATGACTTTTAAATATAATAATGTTTATTTAAATGAAACATCAACAGTAGCAGGAAGATTAGAAAGCGAAGGACCACTTAGTACTAAATACGATAAAGTATATAAAGATTTTTATATGGGAACAAAAACATGGGAACAAGCCGAAATTAAAATGATCACAGAATGTGTAGATATTTTGTTAAATAAAAGTGATAAGAAAAAAGAAGATATTAATGCTTTTATATCAGGTGATTTATTAAATCAAATTGCTGCTTCATCTTATGCAGCAAGTACACTTAAAATACCTTATATTGGTATTTATTCAGCATGTGCAACAAGCACATTAGGACTTATTTTAGGAAGTAATATGATTGAAGGAAAAATGATGAATAATGTTGTAGTAAATGTTTCAAGTCATAATAATGCTAGTGAAAAACAGTTCCGCTATCCAGTAGAATATGGTGGACCTAAAAGAGCAACAACAACATTTACAACAACAGGAGCAGCTAGTGCATTACTTTCTTATAACAAATCAGGTATTAAAATTGAATCTGGTACATTAGGTACTGTTATAGATTCTGGAATTAAAGATGCATACCAAATGGGAGCTGTTATGGCTATTGCTGCTTGTGATACTATTTCTAAACATCTTAAAGAAACAAAACGAACAATAGATTATTATGATTTAGTATTAACAGGAGACTTAGGTATTTATGGTAAAAAAATATTAAAAGAAGCATTAGAAAAAGAATATGGAATGAATACAAATAATGTAGATGATGCAGCATGCATTATATATAATATTGAAGAACAATCAGTATATTCAGGTGGTAGTGGTCCTGCATGTCTTCCACTTGTTGCATATTCTTATATTATAGAAGAAATGAAAAAAGGAAATTTAAATCGTGTATTATTAGTTGCTACAGGAGCCCTAATGAATACTAATTTAGTAAATCAGCATTTAACTATTCCTTCAATAGCACATGCTATTAGTCTGGAGGTTTTAATATGATGTATGTAACTTCATTTTTATTTGCAGGATTAGTTTGTATGATAGGTCAAATTATTTTGGACACAACTAAACTTACACCAGGACATATTACATCTATATTTGTCGTATTAGGTGCTTTTCTAGATATGTTTAATATATATGATTATATTATTTTAAAAGTTGGTGGTGGAGCTTTAGTTCCAATTACTAGTTTTGGTCATCTTCTAATTCATGGTGCTATGGAAAGTGCAGGCACTTATGGTATTATGGGATTAGTTATGGGAATGTTTAATTTAACTGCATCTGGAATTTGTTCTGCTATTATTTTTTCATTCTTATTAACATTTATATTTGAACCACAAGATTAAAAAAAGAAAACTAATTACTAGTTTTCTTTTTTGTTAGTATTCCATTATAACAGTATTCCTTCGTATTTTCTTTATAATAATCATCTAATATAACTTCTAAATTCCAATTATATTTATCAATAAAATATTTAAACATTTTAAGTTTACTTTCACTTATAGTAATTAAAGGTTTATCTGTTTCAAGCCACGCAAGTGATTCTTCCATCAAAAAAGTTCCTATCCCCATATTGCGATATTTTTCATCAACATAAAAAGTACATATCTTTTTTTCTTTATTCTTTTTTAAATTTGAAATAGCAACAATTTCATCATTATAAGTTACATATAAAGTAATTCTAGATTGATTAAGTTCTGGAATATGAGTATAAAAAAACCAATCTTTATATCCTTTATATTCATTATTTATAAAGTCGCAAAAATCATATACTTTTTTTATTTCATTAAAATCAAAATTTAAAACTTTTAATTCAAACATCATATCACCTTTTTTTATCATTTATATTATCATTTATTGTTTTAAAAAGTCAATTATGTTATTATAAAAAAGGTGATTAATATGCATGAAATGAAACTACAAGATAGATATTTTAATTATATATTAAATGGAACTAAAAAAATAGAATTAAGATTAAATGATGAAAAAAGAAGTTTAATAAAACTTAATGATATTATTAACTTTAAAAATGAAGTAACGAATGAAACATTTGAAGTTAAAGTAGTGGGGTTATTAAGATATAATTCATTTAATGATTTATTTGATGATTTTGATATTGAAGTTCTTGCTGATAAAGAAATGACAAAAAAAGAATTATTAGATGTTCTAGAACAATTTTATACAAAAGAAAAGCAAGAAAAATATGGTGTTTTAGGTATTAAAATTCAAAAATTCTAAATTTTATATTTAGTCTTTTTTTTATATATGGTATACTTATAATAGAAAGGATAAAAGATATGAAAAAGGGATTTACATTAATAGAACTTTTAGCAGTTATTTTAATTTTAGGTATTGTAGCACTTATTGCAATTCCTACAGTATCACATGTTGTTGATGAGGCTAGATTTAGTGCATTTAGATCATCAGTTATACAAATTTTAAAAACTGCTGAAGAAGAATATAATATTAAACAAATAAAAGGTGAAACAATTTCAGAATTAAATTTTACATTTGATAATGATAAAGGTGGGTTAAATTATAAAGGTAATGATTTAGAATCTGGAGACATTATTGTTGACGAAGAAACAGTTTATGCTGTTGATATAACAGATGGAAAATTTTGTGCTAATGGAACACCTGAAAATATAGATGTTAGAAAAGGTAATTGTAGTGCAGATGTAATTAATCCAGGACGTGTAGTATATTTTAATCCTAATACTGGAACTAAATGTCAAAGTAGTGAGTCAAGTAGTGTACAAGGAGTTAATAGCGGATGTATGAGATGGTATACATTCGAAAAAATAACTTCATCTTCTAGAAAAGTAGATATTATTTTAGACCATAATACAATTGCAACAGTAGCATGGAGTAGTGATACATCTTCTAATGTTCCAGTAGAAGCTAATCAAGCATTATTATCTTCTACTTCAGAATGGAAAACTGATTTAAATCCACGTTTCCCAGATGCTAATGAAATAGCAAAAATAGTTGGAGCTGATAAGGAATTATCATGGGATTCAACAACTGCAACATGGGGTGAATGGTATTATTTTGAAGGTGCAGTCAATGGTAATTGGAGATACTATATTACAGGACAAGGAACATCAAGTTTTGCATGGTTATTTGATCATTTAAAAAACTGTACTTCTTATGGTTGTAATTATGATGTTATACTTCCAG
>CAJGDV010000045.1 GCA_904502155.1 uncultured Bacilli bacterium | reverse complement strand
AACCGTTGACAGCATTCCAAAAGATGAAATAGGCATAACTATAAAAGAATGGTCTAAAAAAGACAGTTCTAAGGCATTAATTATGAAGAAAAAGTTATCAGAAATTGAATTTGAAAAGTGGCTACAAAAAGAAAGAGAAAATAGGAGGTAATTAAATGTTTCAAGCTATGTTTATAATAGTTCCAATATTTATAGGATTAGTATTCTTTTTTGTTATATTATCGATTGCTAGTCCAAAATTTAGAGGAAAAATGATGAGTAGGCAATTTAAATCTTTACAATATATGATGGAAGAAAGTAAAGATGATTTAGCTAAATTAAGTGGTACTGCAGTAGGTATAAAAAAACAAATACTTGATGAAAATGAAGATGCTTTAATGGATATTGCCCATAAGGAAGCAAAAGTTAGAAATGTTGGAATTAAAAGTGCTGCTAAAGCAGTAAAAGAAGGATTAAAAGAGGAAGATACTATTTATTGTAAACATTGTGGTTATGAAATAGATAGTGATTCTAAATTTTGTAAAAAATGTGGAAAAGAACAATAAATGTTCTTTTTTTATTGCATAATTAGTATTTTTTGATAGAATATAAAAAATTATTAGGAGGAATATTATGAAAATATTACTTAAATATCAAAATACAGAATATGATTGTGGACCAACATCATTTATTAATGCCTTAGCATATTTATACGATAGAGAAGAAATACCTGTTGAACTAATTAAAGCAATATATAAATTCACATTAGATGTTAAAAATGATGAAGGTATTACAGGTAAAGGTGGAACATCAAGAAAAAATGCTAAAAAGCTTGCTGAATATTTTAACGAATATGGAAATAATAATAATTTTAATATTACTACTAAAACGTTATCAAAAGATGAAGTTAATTTAGAAGATATGAAAAGTTCAATTAAAAGAGGCGG
Organism: uncultured Bacilli bacterium; assembly: GCA_904502155.1. Classification (GTDB taxonomy): domain Bacteria; phylum Bacillota_I; class Bacilli_A; order RF39; family UBA660; genus CAJGDV01. The sequence goes on along the minus strand of CAJGDV010000045.1, from coordinate 7,788 downwards.
CGTAATAGTAGCTAGATGTTGGCAAGATGTTGAACATTATGTTCTTATTACAAATATGGATGAAAAAGATGCTTATATATTTGATCCATATTATGATGAAGAAAAAGAATATGCATTAGATGATGCTGTAACAGTTATTTTAGATAAACCTTATCACTATAATCGTATTGTACCTATAAAAAGATTATTTAATGAAAAAAATGAGTATTTCTCGCTTTTAAAGAAAAAAGATAGAGCTGTTATATTAATAGAAAAAAATTACTAAGTATTGTAATTTTTTTTCATTTTTAGAATAAAATAATTAGTGAGATTAAGTTGATTTGTTTTTCTTTTTAGCCGCAATCCGCTGGATGCGTTTATATAGATTTAGAGAGTTTACTCTCTTTTTTTTGTCATAAAATGTTGATATAATTTTTTGTGTTTGCTATAATGGTATTGTTATAGATAGGAGAGTTATATGAAAAGGGAAGATTTTGAAAAGAATTTAGATCTACTTTCTTTTGATGAAATTGAAGAAGATGACTTCATGCTCAATACTCCAACAAGAGAAAATAAAGACATATTCGATTTAGCACTTGACTTTATTGAAGAAGATAATGTTATTGATACAAAAGAAGAACAAGATCTACTTACTGAAGTAGAACTTGATGAAATAATTGAATTACCAAAAATTGATGTTGAAATTTTAGAAGAATTAAATGAACAACCAGAAGTTATGGTTATGCCTACTGAAGAACTTAAAATAAAAGAACCTAAAAAAGAGGAACCTAAGGAAGAAAAGAAAAAAGAAGTAAAAAAAGAAGAAATTGAAATTATGGAAATTGATATTCCAGAAGATGACAATATTGAAATTAAAGAAATTGATATTCCACTTCCATTAGATGATAAAGAAAAAGTTAAAGTTCTTAACGAAATAAAAGTTGAAAAACCAAAAGTTCGTAGAACAAAAGAAGAAAGAGAAGCTTATGTAGTAGCTACTTTAAAAGAAATTAAAAAAGTTAAAGATGAAGTAATTGCTGAAGTTAAACTTAAAAAATTAGCAGCAGAAACTAGAATATCTTTAAAAGAACTTAGAGAACGTTTAGAAGAACTTCCAAAACCAAGAAGAATAAGTAGTAAGGTTCAAGCACCAACTATGGGTGAAGCTAAAAGTGTAGAACCTGTTGAAACTTTAGTTATTGAAGAACCTAAAAAAGAAGAACCTAAAAAAGAGGAAGTTAAAGAAGAACCTAAAAAAGAAGAAGTTAAAGAAGAATCTAAGGAAGAAAAGAAAAAAGATAAAAAAGAAAAACCTAAAAAAGAAAAAGGCAAAAAAGAAAAAATTAAACCTGAAAAGAACAAATCTTATTATTGTCAATTAGTTTTTGTTATAGTTTCAATTTTATTTATTTTAGGATGCTGTATATTTTATGGTAGTCGTTTAATTAAATACTATAAAATTTATAATCCAACAAACGAAAAAGGTGAAAAAGTTGATTTATTAGGTGCAACTATTATAGCTAATACTAGTATTGCTACAGAAGGAAATGGATTATATAAAGATTCAGTTCATTATGTATTTAAAGGTAATGAAGTAGACAACTATGTTAAATATAAAAATCAATTATGGAGAATAGTTAAAGTATATCAAGATGGAAGTACTGAAATGGTACTTGATAATGCTCATAATATTTTAATGTTTAACAATGTACATAGTACATATAAAGATTCTGATATTAGAAAATATTTAAATGACACTTATGTTAAAGGTTTAAATATTTCTGATTTAGCTAATGTTGTATTTTGTGAAGACGTTGTTAACGATGTAACAAAAATTACTTGTGATAAATCTATTGATACAGATTATGTACGTTTATTAGGAATTAATGACTTTATTAATTCTAAAATTAATGACCAAACATTTATTAATGTTAACGAAAATGTATGGTTATACAATACTAGTGATGATAAAGTATGGAATACTAATGGGGCTAATATTTCAAATGGTGATGCTAATTCAAACTTTTATGTTAAACCAGTTATTAGACTTAAAAATTCTGTTGCTTTATTAAGCGGTAAAGGAACTAAAGAAAATCCTTATGTTGTTGATAATACAAATAAAGAACCACAAATTGGTTCAGTTGTTAAATTAGGTGAAGACGTATTTAATATTATTAAAATTGAAGATAAAAAAGCTTATATCGCTTTAAATAAAAATATTAATACAACTTTTAGATTTGATACAGCAGCAAATGTTTATAATCCTGAAAGTGCATCTTCAGCTGCAAGTTATTTAAATAATTCATATTTAAATACACTACCATATAAAGATAGTTTAGTTGAAGGAACATTCTATACAGGTTCATATACAACTTCATATAAAGATGTTACTAAATCAAAAGTAAATGCTAAAGTTGGTATGCTTAGTATATTAGATCCACAAATTGGTTCTGTTAGTTCAAGATATTACTTAATTACAGGAGCAGAAGATGGATTTGCATATTATAATAATTATGGTATTTTATCTAAATCTAAAATTACTATTTCAAGAGAAATTAGACCTGTTCTTGTTATAGAACTTGATAAATTAAAAGTAGGAGAAGGAACAAACGAAGTTCCATATAGTATGGAGGCTTAAAAAAAATGAAGAAGTTAACAATAACAATGATTATTATTGATATCCTTGTTGCATGTTGTTTCATTTTTACATATGCTATACCGACAGTGAGAAATGTTGTTATTATGACATCATTAAACACAAAAACACATCAATACATTGCATATACATTTTACTCAGAAGAAACAATAAATAAAGTAGTAGCTGCAGACAGTTTTACACCAATTAGTGATAATGTTAAATTAGATGACATTGTAATTAGTAATGCAGAAAGAGATTCGTATGATGATGAATATGATGAAGCTATTTTAACTCGTGATGAAGGAAATGAAGATTATAAATTATTAAATATTAAAGTTGGAGGATATAATGCATATTTAGTTGCTATATACGATCCTTCAAAAGTAACTTTAATTCATTCAAAAACATTTGGTACAGGTACAGGACAAGAAAGAATTAAAAATATGTGTACTAGATATGGTGGTACCGTATGTATAAATGGTGGTATGTTTGTTGATAATGGTCTTGGAAGTGATATTCCAATGGGTTATCTAATTAAAGATAGCAAAATTATTTGGCAAGATAATACTGGACCTGCAAATTTAATTGGATTTACAAAAGATAATAAATTATTACTTGTAAATGCTACTGGAGAAGAAGCAATAAATATGGGTATGCGTGATGCTTTAGAATTTGGACCATTCTTAATAGTTAATGGTAAAAGCATTGAATACAACTCTAGTGTTGGAGGTTATTCAAGAGCAGCACGTGTTGCTATTGGACAAAGAAAAGATGGTACCGTTCTATTCTTAGTAACAGAAGGTACACATGCTTTTGGACCAAATATGGGAGAAGTTATTGAAACTCTAAAAAAATATAAAGCATATAATGCTGCAAATTTAGATGGAGGATCATCAGCGCAATTAGCAATTAATGGTAATTTAGTAAATAATCCAAAAAATATTTATGGACAAGCAATTGTTGGAGGAAGATCAGTTGTTAGTGGATTTGGTTTAATCCCTTAATACATAAGTATTAATTCCATACATATTATTAGTAGTATCATAAAATAAACCATTATGTGCTGGATAATATGTTAAATAACCAAAACCAATATAAACTAAAGATAAAAATATTAAAGAAGTAAGAGTCATATCTCTTATTTCTTTTTTTGTACTTAAATAATGTGCCATATAAACAACAGCAATAATTACAACTAACATTAATCCAATACTAAAAAACATATTTTCACCAATTACATTATAAACTGGAACAAATAAAACTAAATATAAAGGAATTGATAAAAATGCAGAAAATATATTTGAAAACCAAAAATTATGGTATAATAATCCTGCTTTTTTTAATCTTAAATATTCAAAAAAAGAGACAATGATAGTAGATGTAAAAATTATTTTCATATGTTCCCATATACTCTCGTTAACAGGAAAGAAAATACTAGTTACGCTATTATCAAACCAATCATACATATTATGTGCTAAGAAGCAAACAGCAAAAATTAATGCAATTTTAAATATTTTTTTCAAAAAAATCACCACTTTCTATAAATAATATGCACAAATTTTAAAAAAATATGATTTTTTTGAGTAAAAAAAAGGAAATTGCAAAGTTTTGTCGTATATTATAAGTAGGGGAGTATGATATTATGAATCAAATACCACAAGATGTTATAACAGAAATACGTAATAGCATAGATATAGTTGATGTTATTGATGGCTATGTCAAGTTAAACCCTAGAGGAAAGAATTTTTTTGGTTTATGTCCATTTCATGATGATAATAACGCTAGTATGAGTGTAGCTAAAGATAAACAAATTTATACTTGTTTCTCTTGTGGAGCTACTGGTAATGTTTTTAAATTCATTGAAGATATTGAAAATATATCATTCATTGAAGCTGTAAAACGATGTGCAGATATAACAAACATTAAATTAGATATCAAAGTAAATAACTCAAAAATTAATGAGAAATTTAAAAATCTTTATGATATCTATGAAGATACTACGAAACTTTATCATCAAATTTTAATTAGTGAGAATGGTAAGGAAGCAAGAGAATATCTAAAAAATAGACAAATTAATGATGACATTATTAATACATTTAGAATTGGTTTATCTTTAAAAGACCGCTTAATTATAACTAAGTCAATGTCTTCAAAATATGCTAAATCAGATATAATTAAAACTGGATTAGTAAAAGAAGGAGATAGGGGATTATATGATAGTTATTGTAATCGTATAATGTTTCCTCTTGATGACATTAATGGAAATATAGTTGGATTTAGCGGAAGAATTTACAACGAAGAAGATAATTCTAAGTATATTAATACTAATGAAACTGATATCTTTAAAAAAACAGAAACTTTATATAATTATAATAGAGCTAAAAATAGCGCTAGAAGAAATGGCTATGTAATTGTTATGGAAGGTTTTATGGATGTAATAAGGGCTCATACAATCGGATATGACAACTGTGTTGCTACAATGGGGACAGCAATAACAGAGTTTCATGCTAATTTGCTTAAAAAAATGGCTAAAGATATATATTTATGTTTTGATGGAGATAAAGCAGGAGCAAAAGCAACGTATAGTTGTATTGAAAAGTTAAAAACAGTTGGTGTTATTCCAAAAATTATTCGTTTAGAATCAGATTTAGATCCGGATGATTTTATAAGAAAATTTGGAAAAGAAGAATTTGATAAAAAACTTAATAATCCAATTTCAGTTTTAGAATTTCAAATTTCATATTTAAAAAAAGATTATGATTTAAATAATATGGATGATGTTGCCATTTACTTAAGAAAATGTGTTGAACTATTAAATAAAGTTGATGACAATATTTTAAGAGAAATGATGATTAGTAAAATTTGTGAAGATACCAATATTAAACCTGATATTATAAGGGCCGAGTTAAGACCTCTTATAAAGCATGAGGAAGATGTTAGTGATGCTGAAATTATTAAACCTGTAATAATTGAACCACAGCCAATACAAAAAGGGCTTAACAAATATGAGAAGGCTGAAATCAATTTAATATATTACATGCTTAATAATAAAGAAATTATTTATATTTATGATCGTAGAATTTCATATATGCCTAGTTACAAAATGCGTAAATTAGCGCGTGAAATTAGTGGTTTTTATCATAAACATGGATATATAAATGTTGCTGATTTTATGACTTATGCTTCTAGTAAAAAAGAATTAATGGAATCATTAAATGTCGTTTTGAATCAAAATTTAAGGGAAGAATTTGATTTAAATGAGATTTTAGATTATATAAATGTTATTAAAGAATATAATATAAATGAGCAAATCAAAAAAATTCAAAAAGATATTAAGAATGAAAAAGATATTATGAAACAAATTTCTTTAATTGATAAAATTACTGAATTAATTAAAGATAGGGAAGAATTATAGTTATAGTTAGGGGATTAGTTATGCAAGAAATTAAAACATTTGAAGAAAGAAAAAATGAGCTAGTTAAAATAGGTAAAGAAAAAGGGCTTGTTACTTATGAACAATTAGCTAATGCTTTAAAAGGGCTTGATTTAGATAGTGATTCACTTGATGAATTATATAATGCTTTTAGTGAAAATAACATTGCCGTTGTATCTGAAGAAGATCAAAATGGCGAAAATGGCGGAATGAAAGAAGAATTAATTCTAGACGATGATATTTTAACTAAAGATTTAAATATTAATGATCCAGTTCGTATGTATTTAAAAGAAATTGGTCAAATTAAATTATTAACAATTGAAGAAGAATTAGAATTAGCTGATAGAATTATGGCTGGGGATCAAGAAGCTAAAACTATTTTAGCTGAAGCTAACTTACGTCTTGTTGTTAGTATTGCTAAAAGATATGTTGGTCGTGGAATGTTATTCTTAGACTTAATTCAAGAAGGTAATATTGGTCTTATGAAATCAGTAGAAAAATTCGATGTTGGTAAAGGTTTCAAATTTTCTACATATGCTACTTGGTGGATTAGACAAGCTATTACAAGAGCTATTGCTGACCAAGCTAGAACAATTCGTGTTCCAGTTCATATGGTTGAAACAATTAATAAATTAGCGCGTATTCAAAGACAAATGACTCTTGAACTTAATCGTGAACCATCTGAAGAAGAATTAGCTGCTAAAATGGGAATTTCTGTTGAAAAAATCAGAGAAATTTATAAAATTAGTCAAGAACCAGTTAGTTTAGAAACACCAATTGGTGAAGAAGATGACTCACATTTAGGAGATTTCGTACCAGATGAAAGAAACATGAGTCCTGAAGAATATGCTACAAATGAAATGTTAAAAGATGAAATTTCAGAAGTATTATTAACTTTAACTGAAAGAGAAGAAAAAGTTATTAGATTAAGATTTGGTCTTGAAGATGGTAAATCTAGAACCCTTGAAGAAGTTGGACAAATGTTCGGTGTAACACGTGAACGTATTAGACAAATTGAAGCAAAAGCACTAAGAAAACTTCGTCATCCATCACGTTCAAGAAAATTAAAAGATTATATGGTTGAATAATATGTTTTCAAAAAGACTTTTAGAAATTGCTTCATTAGTTCCAGTACATAGTACTGTCGTTGACGTGGGGTGCGATCACGCTTTATTAGACATTTATTTAACTCTTCATCGTAATTGTAATTGTACAGCTAGTGATATTAATGAAAACTGCCTTAAATCAGCACGTGAAAATATTAAAAAATATTCTTTAACTGGAAAAATTAAAGTATGTAAATCTGATGGTTTAGATAGTGTTGAATATAGTAAAGATGACTATGTTATTATTGCTGGAATGGGTACTAATACTATTTTAAAAATATTAGAAAAACATGATTTAGAACATGTTATTGTTCAAACAAATACTGATTTAATGGAATTTAGAGAAACAATTACTGACAATTATATTATTGAAGATGAAAAAGTAATAAAAGAAAAAGGTATTTATTACGTTATAATGAAATTAAAAAAGGGTTGTAAAAATTATAAATTTGAGGACTATGTATTAGGTCCTATCATCAAAAAGAAAAAAGAATATTATGATTATAGAAAATTCTTACTTGATAAATATACTGATATTTATGAAAGAATTCCTGCATCTAATATTAATAAAAAATTAGAATATAGACTAATTGTTAAAACAATAAAGAAATACTGCTAGGTATTTCTTTTTT
>CAJGDV010000044.1 GCA_904502155.1 uncultured Bacilli bacterium | reverse complement strand
AGACTGTAATACATCTATTTCACTAATTGTTTTAGCAATATCTTGTAAATCTTTAATATACTCTTTAACTTTATTTCTAATATTAATAAATAAATTATATTCAAGTTCAATTATTTTTTCTTCTGCATTTAAAATAAGAGCCTCTTTTTCTTTTAAAATAGGACTTATATATCTTTCACAATTAGCTAAAGTTTGTTTTCTTTCATAACCATACTCATCTTTAACTAAATTAGTATTACCTTTAGAAACTTCTATATAATATCCAAAAACTTTATTGTAACCTACTTTTAAGTTTTTAATTCCTGTTTTTTCTCTTTCTTCTGTTTCAAAACGGGCTATAAAATCTTTTCCGTTTCCTCTAATATCTTTAAGTTCATCAAGTTCACTATTAAAACCACTTTTTATTAGATATCCTTCTTTTAAACCAATTGGCGGATTATCGTAAATACTAGATAAAAGTAAATTATATAAATCATCCATTGGTTTAATAGTTTTATAAAAATTAATTTCTTCTAAAATTTGTTTTATAAATGGTAATACTTTTAAACTAGATCTTAGTTGTATTAAATCTCTTGCATTAGCATTTCCAAAAGAGATTCTACCAGCTAATCTTTCTAAGTCATAAACTTCACCTAAAAATTCTTGTAGTTCACTTTTAAGTAAAAATTCTTGATTTAAAGTATCAACAACATCATATCTTTTTTCAATTTCATTTTTATCTATTAAAGGATTTTCAATAAATTTTTTAAGCATTCTAGAACCCATCGCTGTTTTAGTCTTATCTAATAACCATAATAAAGAATATGTACGTTCTTTAAGTCTTAATGTTTCAGTAAGTTCTAAATTTCTTTTTGTATGAATATCCATTTTTAATACTTTTTTGTTTTCAATAATTTTAGGCATTTGCATATGACTTAAACTTCTCATTTGTGTTTTAGTAAAATAAGAAAGTAAATGATTAACACCTAATTTAAATTTTTCATCTAAGTTTTCACTTAAGTAATTATATTCTATATTACTTTCTATTAAGTCAAATGTTGTTATTAAAAGACTATATTGTTTTTTAAGTTGATCTATAATATTTTTATCAATAGTACTTGTTACTATAAGTTCTTTTACATTTTTATTTAATATTTCATTTATAACATTATCAGTAATTTCATAAAGGTTTATTTCACCTGTTGAAAGGTCTGATAATGTTAATATATAGTTATCATCTTTAATAAGGGAACCAATATAATTATTTTCAAGTTCATTTAAAGAATCATTATTTATAATTGTCCCTTTAGATATTATTTGTATTAATCCTCTTTCAACAATTCCTTTTGTTTCTTTAGGATCTGTAAGTTGTTCACAAATTCCTACTTTATATCCTTTTTCTACTAATTTTTCAATATATATATTACTAGCATGATGAGGAATACCACACATTGGAATGCGTTCTTCTAAACCTGCATTTTTACCTGTTAATGTAAGTTCTAATTCTCTTGATACATTTATAGCATCTTCAAAAAACATTTCATAAAAGTCTCCTAAACGGAAAAAGATAACAATATCAGGATTAGCTCCTTTAATTTCTAAATATTGTCTCATCATTGGGGTAACTTTATTTAAGTCTACATCTTCACGTTTCACATTAATCACCTTGTTTTATTTTATCATAAATTTGACAAAATAAAAGAAGTTAAATATAATTAATTTAGTTTTCAAAGAGATATTGCTAGTTTTTAAAGGTCATTAAATATGGAGGTATTTAATGATGAAAGAGATGATTACAAAGGAAGGCTTAGAAGCCTTAATACAAAAATTAGACTATCTAAAAAAAGTTAGAAGAATAGAAATTGCCGAAAGTTTAAAATATGCGACTGAACTTGGTGATTTACCTGAAAATGCTGAATATGATGCAGCATTAATGGAATATGACGAAATAGAATATCAAATTGCTAAATTAGAGTATATTTTAAATAATCATATTATTATGGAAAGTAAAACATACAAAGTTAAATTTGATGATGGTGAAATCGAAGAATTTAAACTTGTTGGTCAAAATGAAGTTGATATTTTTGAAAACAAGATATCTCCTAGTAGTATGATGGGAATGGAATTAATGAATTCTAAAATTGGTGATTATAGACAATATGAAGTTGACGGATATATATCTAAGTTTGAAGTTTTAGATATAGTCTAAAAAAAATCAGAAAGATTTATTTCTGATTTTTTATTTTTTATAATTTTTTAAATATTCTAGTGCTTCATCAAAATTTTCAACACCAACTATTTCAATATCATAACCTTCTTTTTCTTTAACTTTCATAGCCTCTTTATAATTAGAACCTTCAGGACAGAAAAAGATATCTGCTTTCTTTTTAACTACTCCCATTAGTTTATATTTAATACCACCTATTTCACCTACTGATCCATCATTTTCTATAGTTCCTGTTCCTGCTATTTTAAGGCCATAAGTAATATCTTCTTCTACTAAACTATTATATATTGTAAGTGCAGTCATTAAACCACCAGATGGTCCTGATTCTTTTTTAGCAAACTTAAATTTACATTCAGGGTCTGCTTCTATATCATACATAATTTGAAGTAAAATACCTATTTTCTTTTCTTTTGTAAGTGTTGCAGTTCTAATATATTCTTTTTTATTATTTTCAACAGTTAAGGTAATAATATCATTAGCATTTTTGTTTTCTAATATTTTACTTATATCAGCATGTTCTTTTACTTCAATATTATCTACTTTTCTAATGATATCCCCTATTTTCATATCAGTTTTAGCTTCAGGGAATTTGTAAAGTAATACTAATCTATTGTTACTTACTTCTACTTCTTTTCCCGCTCTTGTATAGGCGTATAACATAGCATTATTATTACTTGATTGTAAATATAATTTACCTCTCGTATTCATTTCTTCGACTGTTTCATTTGATGCTGTTACTTCTTCTTCTTTAATTACATCCCATGAATCAAAAACAAAAGCTAGAAATAAAGATGCTACAGTCCCTGGCATTTCTCTTACATATGCCATATTAAAAGAACCTTCACTTTTATATCCTCCATCTATTTCTACTCTTTCAGTAGCATTTATTAAACCACCTGGAGCATCTACATAGTATGGAAACTGATAAGTTGTTATAAAAACAACTAATATTAATAAAATTAAATCTTTATAATTTGATTTTATAAATTTTTTTATATTGTCATATAATTTATTAAGCATTAAATCATCTCCTTTATAGATTGGAATGAAATATGAAAAAAATACTAAATTTGATTGTTGTTTTAATATTATTATTTTTTATGATTCAAATATTAATTAAGTCATCATTAGTTACGGCTTCTGTATCTTTTTCTTTTAATTTATGGAAAAATAATATTTTTCCATCGTTATTTCCTTTTTTTATTTTTTCTGAACTTTTAATAAGTTATGGTTTTGTTGAACTTATTAGTGAGGTTTTTAAACCTTTTATGCATTTATTTTTTAATGCTTCTAAAAATTCTTCATTTATTTTTGTTATGAGTATTATAAGTGGTATTCCATCTAATGCTAAGTATATTAAAGAACTTTATAATTCTAATTTAATTGATGCTAAAGAAGGAACAAAAATTCTTATGTTTACACATTTTTCTAATCCCTTATTTATTTTAGGAACTGTTTCAATAATGTTTTTAAACAATAAAGAAGTTGGTTTTCTCATCCTCTTTATTCATTATATCACAAATATTATTATTGGTGTTATATTTAGAAATTTTAACAAAACAAAAGAGAAATTTAGCAAACCTGATTTGAATTTAGCCTTTAATAATATGTATAAAAAACCTAAAAAGCCTTTTGGAACAACTTTAAAAGATGCTCTTTTAAATAGTATTAATACTCTTCTTTTAATATTAGGTATTGTTACATTTTTTATTATTATTACAACTTTAATTAATTCTAATATTAAATTAAATCCTGTTTATCAAAGTGTTTTAAATGGTGTTTTTGAAATGACACAAGGATTAAAGTATATTAGTCTTTTAGATATTCCTTTAAAAGTTAAAACAGTACTTACAACTTTTTTACTTTCTTTTGGTGGCTTAAGTAGCCATATGCAAGTAATGAGTATATTAAGTGATACTAAAATTAAATATTTTCCTTATTTAGTAGCACGATTAATACACTCATTACTGTCTTCTATATTAATTTATTTTATTTTTGATTTTTATTTTAGCCTGTAATACTTATTAAAGTTATTTTAACATAGCCATGGCCATTATGACCTAATTCATAACCTTTTCCATCAGTTGTAGAAAATAATTCATTTCCAGCATATAATGTGCATGATTGAACGTTAGAATTGCAGTATCCACTACCTCCAGATCCTCCGCCATATCTAGCACCACCACCGCCGCCATAGTAGCCTCCTCCGCCACCACCAGCAGCATATGCATTTCCTGATGTACTACAAGTAGAACCTACACCAGCTACACCTAAAGCACCAGCTGTTGCTGTAGTACTACAATTTGTTGTATAAGACCCAGCAGTACCTCCACTACTATTTGTAGCTCCTATTCCTGTATATGAAGCAGCAGAACATGTTCCAGGATTTTCTCCTTTATTTCCACCACCATGTCCACCAGAACATGTAAATGAAGTATCATTACGACATCCACCGCCGCCGCCACCACCGGCAACAAGAATACGACTATTTAAATTAGTATTTTTAAGTCTTATATCTGATGCACCACCACCAGATGATGCACTATTATTAATGCTAGCTCCACTAGCACCTCCACCATTAAATCCACCTGGTGAAACAGTACCATCAGTATTAGTAACACCTTGTCCACCAACGTAAATTTTAAGTAAAGTATTTTTATCAAATGTATAAGTTCCTGAAGCATATCCACCATAACCTTTCATAGTAGATGTACCTCCACCACTTGCTCCCCAAGCTTCTAATTTATAAATTCCAGCTACTGGGATTATTAAATCTTCAGCTTTACCAGAATAACTAAATTCATAAGTTGAGTTTACAACGGTAATATTTCTTGTAATTTCATTTAAAACATGACCACTATCATCATAATATTTATAATATAAATGATATACTTTTCCAGCTTCATCTCCTACATGTCCTGTAACTTTTACACTAGGATCATCTTTTACTATTTCTGATGAATCTGTATCATATAAATAATATCCTGGATCATTATAAGTTGTCCCTTTTATTTTAATATCATTTTCTGTTCCTATTAGCATGATTCTTTTTTCTTTGTTTACAACATCTTTTATATCAACACCTGAAATTGATGTTATGTTACTATTATATTGATAAACTACTGTTAGTCCGAAATCTTGGTCTTTAAAATATTTACTTTTAATTGGAATGTTTATTTTTAAAATTCCATTGTTTTCATTTATGTCATTTGATGCAGCAATAGTTTCTGATGTGATTGATACATTTCCAAAACTACTTCCTTTTACTAAATTTTCTTTATAATTACCATAAGTTAATTCTAAACTATCACGATTATATGTAAGCATTTTTTGTGTTCCATCACTAAATAAAAATTCAGCACAATTATCACCACATGTTGTTGCAACAATCAATTGTTTGTTTCTAAAGTCATAGTTTATTTTTTCACTAATTAATGCTTGTTTAGCAAGTAATTTTGTACGAATTCCAGAATCAGTAAATATATTTTTCATTACAAATATAAGTTCTATTAGGAAAAAAACAATAACTGTTACTAAAGTAATAGATACTAGTAATTCTACTGTTGTAAATCCCTTTTTAGTCTTCATATACTGATCCTCCTTCAGCAGTATAATAAATATTTACTGTTTTATCATTTTTTGTCATTACTATATCATCTTCAGTAGCACTAACAAACTCTCTATCACCAATTGTTTTTTTGTATTGATCGATATTTAATTTATATCCACAAAATGCATTGATAGTAACTGATGGTGCTAAAACATTTGTTGTCCCTACTTCATAATAATTTATTGTTAAATCACTTTCATATCTATCATAATAGATAGTAAAATAATTTGCAGACTCATCAAGTCCTAAAGTTAATTGATTAGTTGAAAAATTCGTTGGATAATAGCAACTATTGTTTGTATATACAAAATTAGCTGTATTTAATGTTGACCCGCATCCTGTTTTTAATTTAGAAGGATTTGTTATATCTTCATTTGTTGTAATAAATTTATGATATACTGAATAGTTTACTTCTTGATTTGGTTGACAACTATTAGAAATAAAGTCTTCATATCTTTTATCGTTTAATACTTTTAAAGTACCAAAAGTATTATCAGTAAAACTTGCAATTAATCTATATTCTGAAGTTTTATCACTTTTAATAGTTTTTAAAAAGTTATTAAATTCACTAGAAAAATTATTGCTTGATTTTACATCTTTTACATTTTCTTTAACAAGATATAATTCTTTAATATTAAGACTATCTAATAGTTGAGAACAATATGCTGTATCTTTAAAATATAAACTTGAACAATCGGATAGATCAACATAACTTGCTGTATTAAGTCTTGTTGCCATAATATTATATTTTTCTCTTTCAACATATTTTTTAACATTATATAGACTATATAAATCATTTATTGTATTATATTTGAAACTTTGTTGGTAACTTCTTATAACGGTTTTAAATTGAACATACATAATAAGTAATATTGTAATAAGCATTGTAGCAACAATTAAAGTTTCTGTTAACATGAATCCTTTCTTATTAAGTTTTTTCATGTTTTAACCCCTTCCTTATTGTTTTTACTCTAAATATATTATATAATAAGTTTAGGATAATTGCTAGTCCAAAAATTAAAAAGGGGATGAAATAAACAATGCTAAAGACATTTGATTTTGAAAAAATGCCTATTGTAGAAATAGTAAATGATATACTTGTTGATGCGGCAAAAAGAGGTGCATCAGATATCCATTTTGATCCAGGTACTGAGTTTATGAAAATAAGAATTCGTATAGACGGAGCTTTAGAAGATTATGCACAAATTCCTAATGCGGTTAAGAAAAATTTAACTACCCGTGTTAAAATTATTAGTGGAATGAACATTACTGAATCACGTCTTCCACAAGACGGTGCTATTAAAGCAACTCTTAAAGATATGGACTTAGACCTGCGTGTTTCTGTTCTACCAATTACAGGCGGAGAAAAGATCGTTATTCGTATTCTTGACTATACTCGAAGCTTATCAGGTCTTGAACAATTAGATTTTAGTGAAGAAAACTTTAAAAAAGTTTTACATATGATTGGTGTACCTAATGGTATCGTATTAGTTACAGGGGCTACTGGTAGTGGGAAATCTACTACAGTTTACTCTATTTTACAACGTCTTAATACTGAAGTTACAAACTTAATTACAGTTGAAGACCCAGTTGAAATGGATATTGAAGGAATTAACCAAGTTCAAACAAATAGTGAAATTGGACTTACCTTTGCAGCAGCACTTCGTTCTATTTTACGTCAAGACCCTAATATTATAATGATTGGGGAAATTCGTGATACTGAAACAGCAAAAATTGCCGTTCGTGCATCAATTACAGGACACTTAGTATTATCAACACTACATACAAATAACGCATTAAATACAATTGAACGTCTACTAGATATGGAAGTTGAAAGATACTTATTATCAAGTGCCTTAACAGGAATCATTTCACAAAAACTAGCTCGTAGATTATGTCCAAAATGTAAAAAATTAAGACCAACTAATGATTATGAAAAAAATCTATTTAATAAAGTTTTAGGACATGAAGTTAATCAAGTTTATAGTGCTGAAGGATGTGACGAATGTTCTAATGGTTATAAAGGACGTATTGCTATTCATGAAGTATTATTGATTAATCAAGATATTAGAGATGCTCTAAGTGGTGGTATGTCAAAAGAAGATCTTAGAGATTTAGTTTATAATAGTGGTTCTATTACAATGTTACAAGATGGTATTGCAAAAGTTGAAGAAGGACATTCTACTGTAGAAGAAATATTAAAACTTATCGAATTAGATGACGATAACTTAAATAAAAAATCAAGAGAATCAGGAGCTGGATTACAAGCACAACTTGAAGCTACTAAACTAGTAAATCAAGCTGAATCAGATGCAATTCCAGAAGTTGATAATGAACCATCTCCTGCTATTGAAGAACCTAAAGAAGAACTTTCTATAGAGGAACCAAAAGAGGAACTTTTCATTGAAGAACCTAAAGAAGAACTTTTTATAGAAGAACCTAAAGAAGAATCTCTAGTAATGGAAGAAGTCAAAGAAGAAACTTTAGAAGTTGAAAAATTAGAATTTTAAAAGGATTAACTAAATGTTAATCCTTTTTTCTTGTTCCATATATGCTTCTTTCATTTCTAATTGTGCTATTTTCTTTAATGTAATTTTATGTACTTCATTTTTTTCTTTTAATTCAAAATAGTTAACAATATAGTTTCCTTCTTTATGTTTTACCGAAAAGTCATTTTCATACATCATATAATAGTTTCGATTAAATATAGCATCGAGTTTTTTATAATTATCATCTTCACCATACATATTTTTATATTTATCTAAATAGAATAAATATTTATGATTATGTTTTTCAATCATTCTATTTACTGACTCTATTTGTTTACGATATCTTGAAAGCATAACTTTACAAGTTTCTAAAACAGATCTATCATTTTGATTTTCTATCATCTTTCTTTGTGT
>CAJGDV010000043.1 GCA_904502155.1 uncultured Bacilli bacterium | reverse complement strand
TTATCCTCAAAATGTTTTTTCCAGTAAGCTACTTCAGTAAGTAATTTGCTGCTTCCAGATATAACAACTTTCCCTTTCAAAAAGATTCCTCCTAACTATATATATTATACCACACAAAAGGAAAACAATAAATGTTTTCCTTATTCTGTTCTAAGTGCTTCCACTGGATCTTTTTTACTTGCATATATTGCAGGTATAAATCCTCCAACTATTGTTAAAATAGTACTTAATATAATTAAAATAATAGCACCCATAAATGGAAGTTTTGATAAATTAGAAATATCAGTAATATTTTTAACAATAATATTAATAGGTATATTTAAAAGTAATGTAATTAAAATACCTAATGTACCAGCTATAAATCCTTCAATAACTGTTTCTGCATTAAATATTCTTGTAATATCTTTTTTACTTGCACCAATAGCTCTTAAAATACCAATTTCCTTTGTACGTTCAAGAACTGAAATATAAGTAATAATTCCAATCATAATACTTGAAACAACTAATGAAATTGAAACAAAAGCCATTAAAGCATAACTAATTACATTTATAATTGTTGAAACTGAAGACATTAACATTCCAACAAGATCTTGGTAATCTATAATATTTTCTTCTTTACCATTTTTTTCTTGTGTTTTATTATAATCTGCAATATAGTTAATAACTTCTTCTTTTGAATCAAAATCTTTAGGATAAATATTTATCATTGATGGTGAATTAATATCAATTCCACCTATTTGTTTTAATACTTGTTCATATGTTAAACCAGCTTGTTCTTGGTAATTTTGCATTAATTGTGCTAGTTCTGTTGGTGGTAATGATTGAATATATGCAAGTTGTTCTGGACTCATATTACTTGGATCAAATTTATTATTATCATTAAATGACATTTTAGTTAAAACATTAATTTCTGGATTTTCTTTTTGTTCTTTAACTATTTGTGATTCATTATTTTTATTAATTATATATTCAGTTAAATCTTTTGAATAATAAATCATTCCTGAAGATGCCTGAGAAACAGCTTCTTCATTTGGTCTAATAATTCCAACAAC
Source organism: uncultured Bacilli bacterium (assembly GCA_904502155.1). Classification (GTDB taxonomy): domain Bacteria; phylum Bacillota_I; class Bacilli_A; order RF39; family UBA660; genus CAJGDV01. Next base: position 7,725 of record CAJGDV010000043.1, on the reverse strand, counting down.
TTTTAATTTTAATGCATTGTTTAATTTTTCATTTATATATTTTTCATCGTTTTCTTTATTAATCCATAAATTATTTACTTTGTCATAGTAGTCACTATTTTGTAATACTTTAAATTCTAGATTTAAAAAGTCTTCATAATCAAATTCATGTTTTTTACTCTCTTCAATTACTTCTCCAGCCATAATTTTTTTCATAATTAGTTCAAGTTCATCTTGATCTAATATTCCTAAAGAATATAATGTAAAATCACTAACTTGATTATTTTTATCTATCAATAATACTACTTCATCATAATTTTCTGGCCATCTTCCTTTTACAACATCATACATTTGTTTATTAAGTTCATCATTATTAAATAATTCTTGAAAAACATCTGTTGTCATCATTTGTTGTTGCATTTGATTTAGACCCATTCCTAGATTATCCATTACTTGTGTTGGGTTAACTTTTACATTTTCACCATTTACATTTCTATAAATATTTAAATTTAAATCATATGAATATGATATAGCATTAGTATATTCCTTTAATTTCTTATCTTTTTCAATTTGACTTTTAAATTCTTTTAAATTATTTGTTGTAACTTTAGCTGTTACCATATTCATCATTTTATTCATAATATTATTTGAATAAATTTTATTTTCCTTTTGATCTTCAGTACCTAGAGATGGTTTCATACTAGACATAATATCTGTCATATCAACAGATGCTTCTGCTATAGTTAAAGGATAACTTGATAAAGTTTCTTCTTGAACTCTATCAATATAACTTTGCATCCCATGTGATAATGATAGAATTAATGCTATACCAATAATTCCAATTGAACCTGCTAAAGAAGTTAGTATTGTTCTACCCTTTTTAGTCATTAAGTTAGTAAAACTTAATGATAATGCTGTTTTATAAGACATTTGAGTATGTTTTAAATTTAACTCTTTATTAATTTTATCTTTTTTTGTTATTGGATTTGAATCATCAATTAAATTTCCATCTTTAAATTTAATAATTCTAGATGCATAATTTTCTGCTAATTCAGGATTATGTGTAACCATAATTACTAATTTATCTTCAGCTATTTCTTTTATTAATTCTAATATTTGAATACTAGTTTGTGAGTCTAAGGCACCTGTAGGTTCGTCAGCCATAATAATTTCTGGGTCATTAACAAGAGCACGCGCTATTGCAACACGTTGCATTTGACCACCAGATAATTGATTTGGTCTTTTATGAGCATGTTCTTTTAGTCCTACTTTATTTAATACTTCTAATGCTTTACGACGTCTTTTTTTAGCACTGACACCGCTTAATGTCATACTCATTTCAACATTTTGTAAAACTGAAATATGACCAATTAAATTATAACTTTGAAATATAAATCCTATACAGTTATTACGATATGCATCCCAATCTTTATCGTTAAATTCTTTTGTTGATTTACCATTAATAATTAAGTCTCCAGAATCATATCTGTCTAAACCACCGATAATATTAAGCATTGTTGTTTTTCCACTTCCAGAAGGACCTAATATAGCAACAAATTCATTTTCTCTAAATTCAACATCAATACCCTTTAAGGCATGTTGAACAAAATCACCTGTTTTATAACTTTTTTTTATCTTTTTAAGCTGTAACATAATAGCCTCCTATCATCTATAATTATATCATTGACATAGTGTCAAATCAATATAAAAAGGAACAAATAGTTCCTTTATAATATATTATTTATTAGGGTCAATTAATGACAAATTAACTTTTTCTTTTTCGATATTTATATCATCAACAAAACAATCAACAATATCTCCAACTTGCACAACTTCACTAGGATGTTTAATATACTTATTAGTTAATTTAGAAATATGTGCTAATCCATCATTATGTAATCCAATATCTATAAATACACCAAAATCAACAACATTTCGAACTGTACCTTGTAATTTCATACCTCTTTTTAAATCTTTAATATCTAAAATATCACTTTTTAATAGTGGTTGAGGCATCTCATCACGTGGATCTAATTTTGGACTTATTAACGATTTAATTATATCTTCTAATGTATATATATCAGTATTTAATATTTCAGCATAATCTTCTTTATTTAGACCTTCTAATATTTGTTTTAAATTATCTTTTCCAATATCATTTGTATTTAAACTTAATTTGTCTAATAAATTAAGTGTAATATTATAACTTTCAGGATGAATTCCTGTTTGGTCTAAAACATTTTCTCCTTCAGTAATTCTTAAAAAACCTATAGCTTGTTCATATGCTTTATCACTTAATAATTTTTTCTTTTTAATTTCATCTCTAGAATTTATTCTACCTTTTTCTTCTCTATAGTTAATTATTTTCTCAATATTTTTATTAGTTATACCTGAAACATATTTTAATAGTGATGGTGATGCTGTATTAACATTAACTCCAACACTATTAACAGCTTTTGTAACTACAAAGTCTAAACTTTCAGATAGTTTTTTTCCAGCAATATCATGTTGATATAAACCAACACCAATTCCATCAGGTGGAATTTTAACTAATTCAGAAAGTGGATCTTGAAGTCTTCTTCCAATACTAACAGCACTTCTTTTTTCAATTGCTAAATCTGGAAATTCAGTAGCAGCAACTTTTGATGCACTATATATAGAAGCACCTGCTTCTGATACAATGGCATATTTACAATCTAATTTAAATTCTTTAATCATTTCAGAAATAAATTTTTCACTTTCTCTAGATGCTGTTCCATTACCAATAGCAATTATATCTACATTATATTTTTTTATTAAAGTTACTACTTCTGCTTTACATCTATTTAACGCAGCATCACTAACATTATTTAAAAATGGTTTAATAACTGTTGAATCTAAATATTTACCATTTTTATCTACAACAGCAATTTTACAACCGTTTACAAAACCTGGATCAAATGCAAGTACTATTTTTTCTTTCATTGGAGGTGTTAGAAGCAATGCTTCTAAGTTCTTACTAAAATTAAAAATTGCTGCTTCATGAGCTTTTTCAGTTAAATCACTTCTGATTTCTCTTTCAATAGATGGAGAAATTAATCTTTTGTAAGAATCTTTTATTGCCTCTTTTACAATTTCAGTTGCAAATGATTTATCATTTTTTATAATTTTTGATTCTAAAAAAGAAATAATTTTATCAACATCAACATCAATATTTACTGTTATAATTTTTTCATTTTCAGCTCTATTAATTGCTAAAATACGATGTGGTTTAAGCTCTTTAATTGGTTCTTTATATTCATAATACATTTCATATACTTTTTTAGGATCTTCACTATCTTTTTTCTTTTTACATACTAAAATACCACTTATATAAGTTGTTCTTCTAATATTTTTACGATAATATGCATTATCACTTATATACTCACTAATGATATATCCAGCACCTTTTAAAGCATCTTCTTTAGTTTTTATAGTATCATTTAAATATTTGTTTGCTAAATCATCTAAATTTCCTTTTTCTGGAAAACTCATTAAAATTTTAGCAAGAGGTTCAAGTCCTGCTTTAATAGCTTCTGTTGCTTTTGTTTTTTTCTTTTCTTTAAATGGTCTATATAAGTCTTCTACTTCAACTAACTTAGTTGCATTCATTATTTTTTCTCTTAACTCATCAGTCATTAAATCTTTTTCTTCAATTAATCTAATAACATCTTCTTTTCGTTTTAAAAGATTTTCCTCATAAGAATAATGTTCTTCAATTACCTTAATTTGTTCTTCTGTCAAAGCACCTGTTACTTCTTTTCGGTATCTTGCTATAAATGGAATAGTATTTCCTTCTTTAAGCATATTTAATGTAGCTTCAACTTGTTGTGGTCTTATTTTAAGGCTTGAAGCAATTTCCTTAATTATGTTTTCGTTCATTTAGAATCCTCCTTATAACAACCTAATTATAACATAAAAAAAAGTAAAAATTATTCATTTTTACCTTCAATATAATAAATTTTAGGATTATTCAAATCAATATATAAGTTACATCTATTTTCATATGAAAAATTATCTTTTGTATCACTAACTAGTTTTAATTTTGTTCCATCAGGAAGTGGAAATTCACAAATAATTTTATGAAGTCTTACTTCATGATATCTACCACTAACAACACTAAACCAATTTTTATTTTCACAATATACATTTCTAATTAATGTTCCATGTTCTTTTAGATGCTTAATTTTTTTCATTTTTTGTTTATGTCTTAATGATTGTTTAATAATAACTAAAACAATTAATAACATTAATGAATTAGGTATAACAATTAAAAACATATTTTCAAAAAAATAATTTGTCAAGTAATCAGCAAGTTCAGTTATAAAAAATAATAAAATTACTAAAAACATAATTCCTCTAATATTAAGTTTAACACTAGAATCTATCAAAGGTTTATCAATTTTAAAATCATCAAAACTTAATACATAATTATCTTTTGTATATAGTAAATTAATACTTTTCTTATTTTCCACATATTTTATACCATACATAATATCACTATAATATTCTTTTCCTTTATAATCAACAATAATTTGATATAAATCTCTTTCTTCATTTATTATTTTAACCATAAAAGGTAATTTATTAACTTCTTTTCCATAAATAGATAAATCTTCAAGTCTTGAAAGTTTTATTGTTTTTTCTTTATAACAAAGTGCTAATAAAATAATAATATATGCAATTAAATATGGTAATAAAGTCATTTCTGTTATTAATGATATTATAATAAATGGTAATATGCATAAACTTGTAATAATTACTTCTCTATTTATTATTTCCCTTTTTTTCTTTTCAAGCATACTCTCACCTATTATTAATTATACATAAAAAAAAGAAATAAATCTATATTTAGATCATTTCTTTTTTTGCTATTTTTATATTTTTGGTTATAATCTTATTATTCTTTTTTTTAAGTTGTTTATAATTAACTACATAGTCATCCGACATAGCATATTTGTTTTCAAAAACAACATAAAAAGTATTTTCTATAGCTTCTTTTAAAATTTTATATGTTTCATTTTGACCATATTTTCTTTCATATCTTTCTAATTTAATATAATATTCATTTCTTAATTTTTTTATTTTTCTTTCTAATTCTCTAGCTCTCATTTTGCTTCTATTAATTAAATTTTTTAATGATGGTTCATTATTAGCTGAATTAATAAGATTATATATTCCGTCTAATTGTTCATAAATGTCAAGTAATGTTTGATTATATTTTCCTAAATATTCAAACCCATTAATTTTTTCTAATTGTCTTAATTCTCTTTCTGTGATAACCATCTAAATCACCTCACTTGGCTATATTGTATTATGAAATATAGATATTGTCAAAAAAAATAGACAAATGTCTATTTTAAGTATGGTTTTAATTTAGATAGTATTTCATCTCTATCATTTAAAATTGGTGATAATGATTGTCCCTTATTAAGAGTGTCAATTATATTAGCAATCATTTTAGAACAATCTACAACTTTAAGCCATTGTTCGCATTTATATTCTTCTCTCATATATGTTAAATTAGTAGTATAAACACGATTTATTACCCCTTCTTCATAGGCTTTTCTAATTTTATCAATACCACTTGTAAATAAAGCGAATGTTGCTGTAACATAAACATTTTCAGCACCTATTTTTTTAAGATCTCTAGCAACTTCAATTACAGAATCGCCACTAGCAATCATATCGTCGACAATGAGGACATTTTTCCCTTTAACGTCATCACCAATATATTTATGTTCAATAATCGGATTTTTACCATTCACGACTTTGGTTAAATCACGTCTTTTATAAAACATACCAACATTAGTTCTTAAGATATCAGCATAAATTCTTGCTCTATCAACAGCACCTGTATCAGGTGATATAACAAGAATATTTTTAAAATCAATATTTTCATGATCAATCAAATCACTAATAATATAATTTGTGCAATAAAAATTTTCAAAACAACTAGTTGGAATAGCATTATGTATACCAACATCATGAGCATCAAAAGTAATAATATTTTTTACACCTAATCTAACTAAATCTTGAAGACCTATAGCACAATCAAGTGATTCACGACTTTTTCTTCTATGTTGTCTACTTTCATATAATAGTGGAGTAATTACTGAAACACTATTAGAATGACCCCTAATAGCATAAAATACTCTTTTTATATCTTGGAAATGATCATCAGGACTTTTATGGTTAGTAAATCCAAACATTTCATATGTACATGAATAATTTCCAATATCAGAAATTATATATATATCTTTATCTCGGATAGAAGATTTAATAGTAAGTTTACCTTCACCATTATTAAACCTTATCTCTTCAATAGGTACAATATAATTAGTATCTGTACCTCTAAATTTGTTAATGTAATCATTAACTTTTTCACCTAATTCTTTACAATTATCAAGAACTATTAAACGTAAATTATCATTATTAAACATAAATCATACCTCCTATGTTATATAATAATAACACAAAAAAAAGAAATAATAAATTATTTCTCTCGATTAATATTAAGTAATGATGCTTTCTTTACAATATTACATCCATATTTAAGATTAATATTATCAACAACACTATCTATTTTTTCTTCTTTTTGTCTATAATCATATGATTCAAAAAGTGAAACTTGAAATTCAACATCATCTACTAGATTATCTAATCTTATACCAATTAATCTAATTGGTTCATTATCATAAAACTCATCAAATATTTCTTTAGCATGCTTATATATTTCATTTGTTGTATTTGTAGCATTTTTTAATTTTCTTTGATGAGATTTTCTTTTAAAGAAGACATCTTTTATAACAACACAAATAACTTTAGCATATTTATTGTTACTTCTTAATCTTCTTGCTGTCATATTAGCAAGAAGAAATAACTGTTCATATAAAAACTCTTTATTATTTGAATCTTCTACTAAAGTAAATTCATGACCTATCCCTTTTGGAATATGTGCTTCACTATTTACATAACTATTATCAATTCCTCTTGCTATATTAATCATATGTGTAGCCTGATTTTTAAAATATCTTTTTAATTTTAGGTCATTATAATTTGCTAAATCAGCAATTGTATAAATACCTATCTCATTTAATTTAATAACTGTTTTTTTACCAATTCCAAATAAATCTCCTATTGGAAGTGGATACATTTTTTCTTCTATTTCATAGTTATATAATGTATGAATTTTATTAGGTTTTTCAAAATCAGATGCCATTTTAGCACAAAGTTTATTATTGGCTATACCAATATTTACTGTAAAACCTAATTCATCATTTATTTCTTTTTGAAGTTTTTGTGCAAACTGCATTTCATCTCCATATAGTAATCTTACTTTTCCATAATCTAAATAACATTCATCAATTGAAGCTACTTCAATATCTGGTGAATATTTTTGCAAAAGATTAAATAGTTTATTACTCATTTCTTCATAATATTTATAATCAGGTTTATATACTTTTAAATTTGGTGCTTTCTTTTTAGCTTGGTATAAAGTTTCAGCTGAAGTTATACCAAGCTTTTTGGCAGGGGTACTTTTAGCTAGAACAATTCCTGATCTAGCTTCTTCATCTCCTCCAATAACAGATACAATATTTCTTATATCAATATTGTATCCTTCATTTAATAATTTAACTGCTGTCCATGAAAGGAAAGCATTATTAACATCAATATGAAAAATTATATTTTTCATTTATATTTTTTTAATCTAAATAATTGATTTGG
>CAJGDV010000042.1 GCA_904502155.1 uncultured Bacilli bacterium | reverse complement strand
TTCATCTAAGCGTTTTTGTTCTTCAACTAATACATATTTCATGTGATTAAACATTTCTTTTTTGTTTTGATATTGTTTTTCTTCACGGAATTTTCTTTCAACAATTCTTAAAAAAGCATCAATCATTTCACATTCATCTTTGTTTAAATTTCCACTTTGTATTAAGTCTTTTCCATATCTATAACATTCATAATTATTAGCTAAAATTTTTAAATCACGAATTTCTTCTTTTAATCTTTTGATTTCTTCATCTTTTCTATCAATTTTGTTTTCATAATAATCTTTTTGATTATCCATTTGTTTTTTTGATTCTTTTTGCACTTCTTCTACTTTATCTTGTGCATCTTTTAATTCTCTTTCACGATAATATTCTTCTTCTTCTCTTTTAATTCTAATAAGAGCTTCATTAATATCTTGGTGAACCCAATCATTCATTCTATTTTCTTCGTTATACATATACATTTCCCCCTTTTATATCAATCAATAGGGCGCAGTTCCCCAATGATTAGTGTATATTATAACACAATTATTTTATTTGTCAAATTAACAAATAATAAAAGACTTTACTTAATAGTAAAGTCTTATACTATTAACCCTTTTGTAAAGTGGTTAATATATTAGTACATTAATGACTAACATATATTAAAAATATAATCCACTTCCGTTCATTTAATACACTATATTATACTCGATTATAAATAAATGTCAAACTAACACTTATTAATATTATTTCTTCTCATTATCCATTCTTGTTTTCTAACCATTCTTCTTTGTTTATTTCTTTCATTCATGTCCATTATTTCGTTTTGATCTATTTTTTTTAAAACATTAGATTCTTCCTGAACATCTTTTTTCATATCTAAAACTATAAATTTTAAATTATCTTGTTCATCATTGTTTCGATTAGCATTATTTAATAATTCAATTTTAGCATTGATATTATTAATTTTCTTTTCAAAATCATTAATTAATGCATATATTGAATTATTTTTCTCAAGAATTGATGTATCTAAATTATATTTTCTAAATATTAATAAAAAATTATAATATATATTTAATAAATCTTTTTCAAAGTTTTCAATAATATTTTTATTGATTTTCTTATAACAAAATTGACTTTTATATATATTTTCATTTTTAATTTTATATAGTAATTTTATATTAATATTATTTTTTATTAATTTATTTAATTTTTCATTATTTGGATATTTAGAATTAATAAGTTTTTTTATATTATCTATTTCTGATAAATATTTATCAAAATCTTTTAACATATATTTTCTAGTATTTAAAAGCGCATCAATTATTTGTTTTTCTTCCATATATTCATAATAACTTTTTAAATCATTATCAAGCGTAGGATATATATTTAATAAGCCATAATATTTATTAATACAATTTTCTAAATTATTAAATTCAGTTATTAACAATTTTTTTATACTATTATCTTTTGTTTTTTCAATTTCATTATTTATAATATTTTTTAACTTCATTTTATTCCCTCTTATCTAAATCTTTAATAAGTTTTTTGTTTTCTTCTCTTAGTTTATTGTTATTACTTTCTTCTATGCTTAAATTGTTTCTTGTTCTTTCTAATTCTTTTTCTAGATATTTTTTCTCTAATTCGTTTTTAAATTGTTCTTTTAACAATTCATTTCTAAATTTTTCAAGGAGTGTTCTAGCATATTTCACGTCTTTTTCTTTATCGTTACTATGATTAACTTCAATATCTATAAGTAAGCTTATCGCATTTTCTAAATCTTCTAAATTTTTCATGTTTCCCCCTTTAGAGCCAATGGTATTATACTCTCTATTATTTTATTGTCAAATTAATTGATTTATAATTAATTTTATGTTATAAGTATTTAAAGGAAGGTGTTTTATGAATATTATTAAGACTAAAAACAAGGGGTTATTAATTGTTGTTTCAGGACCAAGTGGTGCTGGTAAAGGTACTATTAATGGTGAATTATTAAAAAGAAACAATAATATATGGATGAGTACATCTATGACAACTAGAGAACCTAGAGGAAATGAACAAAATGGTAAAGAATACTTCTTTGTAACAAAAGAAGAATTTGAAGAAAGAATTAAAAATAATCAATTTTTAGAATATGCTGTTGTTCATAGTGGAAAATATTATGGTACTCCAAAAGATAAGATATACGACAAATTAAATAGTGGTATAGATGTTATATTAGAAATTGATATTCAAGGAGCATTAGAAATACAACAAAAAATATCTGATGCATTATTTATTTTTATAATGCCACCTAGTATGAGAATACTAAAAGAAAGATTAACAAATCGCGGAACTGAATCAGAAGAAAAAGTATTAGAAAGATTTAAAACTGCATATAAAGAAATAAATGAATTTACTAAATATAATTATGTAGTTGTTAATGATGAAGTTGAAAAAGCAGTAGAAAAAGTTGAAGCTATTATCAAAGCTGAAAAATGCCGTGTTGATCGTATTGAAGAAGTATTCTTAAATAATCCAGAAGAAAAAGTACATGAATCATTAGTAGATAAAGATTTAATAAACTAAAAAGATAGGATAACCTATCTTTTTTCATGTTCTTTTATTATTGCTTTAACTTTTTTTTCGCTTACAAAAGTAATTCTAGTTTTAAAATAATTAAAAACTTCTTGTTTTTCTTTTGTAACTTGTTTTTTTCCATACATAATATTATATGCATTAACAGTTAATTGTTTAAATTTTGATAATTTTGATATATCAAAGCCACCTTTTAAATAATAGAATTCACCTTTTATTTTGTTGATTTCTTTTAAATTATTAATAGTTTTTTCTGATGGCTCATTTAATCCAACTGCAACTGTATATACTAAATTATATTTTTTACTGGCTTTAGTATATCCTTCAATAATTCCGTCAAAAACATTACCTAAAAAAACAACATTTTCTTTTTTTAGGTTTTTAGGAACACTTTTGATATCATAACAAGGTACCTTTAAATTTTTTGAAAACATTAAAGCATATTGTTTAGTAAAGCCTGAATTTGAATGATATATTACTGCTTTAATCATTTTATCCCTCCTTTATAATTATACAAAATTTATATAAAAAGAACAAGAAACTAGCCTTGCTCTTTTTCCTCAACAAAATCTATTATTTCTTTTCTAATTAATTTTTCCTTCTTATTAATTTGGAAATTATTTTTTTTACGAATAATAAGATTTTTTATTTGACCTAAATTTTGTTTTTTTAGTTCCTTATTTTTAATATTGATTAATTTATTAATAGCCATTATTAATAACATTACAATAACCCATAACATGAATAATTCTGTAGTAAATTGTAACAATACTAATAAATCTTTATCAGAATACATTGTTAATTCTGAATGAATATCAATTTCATTTTTAGATATAGTATTTAATGTTAAAATTGCTAAAAAATCAATTTGAATAGCTGCAATAAATGTTGGAATAACATATTTATTATTTATTTTATCTTTTAATAATAAAGAAATAAGGAATATATTTATTGTGGCTATTATTAATATATAAACAACTATATTTGGGAATAAAATAGTTTGAAATAAATTATTCATAAAACTATCTAACAATAAATATAAGGGTTTATTAAATATTAATGCAACTATTATAGCTGATATTATAATGCCATAGACAAGTAATTTTGAAATTATTTTTTCTTTACTTTTAATTTCAGCAATTAATAAGGCTATAAAACCACAAATAATAAAAAGTAAAAAAATAGTTAGAGGTGAAGAAACAATCATCTCTACTAAATGTAATATTTGTTCTAATAAAGACATTTGAATCATCTAATCACCTCTAATCTATTATTTCAGCAATATATACTGTTTGTGTTGTACTATCGTTGTTAGTACAAGTAATTAATGTAAGTGTATTTTTAGTAGTACGTTTCATTATAGCTAATTTACCAACTTTTGGTTGAGTATATATATTTGTTATTCGATAATCATATTTCTTTTGTTTATAGAATATTGTTGCAATATCACCTTTATTTAATAAATATAAATTATTGAAAAAACTAATATATGCTGTCCCAGAATGTGCTGCTAAAATTAAATTACTATTTTCTTGATCAGGAAAAGTTGAGTTTTTTAATATCGTAACATTTTGATTGATATTATTTTCTTTAGCATACATATCAACAAAACCACGTTTTAAACCTATCTTTTGAATTTCAAGAACACCTATATAATATGTATTAACAATATTAGTATTAGAAGAAGAAGCTTCTTCTACACGAATACTTTCTTCTTCTTTTTCATACTCTGTCATAACATTATTTTCTTCTACAATTACTTCTGGCATTTCAGAATCAAATAATTCTATATTCATCTTTAAATAAGCATTTTCTTTTAACCTACCAAAATAATTATATGATACAATGCATGTTCCTAATACTATTAATATACAACCTAAAATTATACCTTTATTACTGTTCATTTTTAGGATGTTTAACATAGTAATATACTAAGCCTCCACCTATCATTATTAGGAATAATCCTAAATTCATAATTGTTTTAGAAATATTTAATGCAGTTTTTGGAACTTCAATTATTGGGTCATTTGTCATTATTAATGATGAACTTTGATTTGAAGCATCTAATGTAAATGAAATTTCTTCCTCATTTAATGCATAACCGTTTGGAGCTGCAGTTTCACGTAAACTATATGTTCCATATGGTAATGATAAAATTTCATGTTCTGTTCCATCTGATACCCATGAAGCTACTTGATTTCCTGATGCATCTCTTATTTCTAATGTAGCACCAGCTACTGGTTTATTTGTTGTACTATCAATTTTATTTATTAATACTTTTGTTGAAGAGTTAACAATAGTAATATCAGGTGTAGCTGCATTATTAGTTATTGTAAATTGTCTACCAGTTTCAATTAAAACATATCCTTCTGGTGCTTCAACTTCTTTTATTGTATAAGTTCCTACTGGTAATCCTGTAAAAACAGCAGTACCTGTTGCATCAGTTGTCCATTCTCTTACAACATCGTTAGAACTATTTAGAATTTGAAGTTTAGCTCCAGCTAATGGATTAGTTCCATCAGTTTTTATAATTCTAACACTTGTTAATGTATTTGCAAATGTTACAGTAGTTGTATTATCTTTAGTAACTTGTACTGTTTGATTTTCACCAACCATGTATCCACTTGGTGCACTAACTTCTTTTACAACATATGTACCAACTTGTAAATCGTTAATAACATGTGCTGTAGTAGCACTTGTCCATTCATCGATTAAAGTTCCACCTGTTGTTTCTAATCTAAGTACAGCTCCAGCTAATGGATTAGTTCCATCAGTTTTTAATATAGAAATATTTCCTTTATCTTCTTCTGGAACTGCTGTATTATTAACAACAATATTTTTTTCACTTGTTTCATTAACATTAATTGTTAAATTAGCGAATCCTGTATATCCTGTTGGAACAACTGTTTCTTTTAAAATGTATGTTCCAGCAACTAATCCTGAAATTGTTTTAGGATTTGATGTTGATGTATTCCATTCTTCAATTAAAGAACCATCATTAGTTTCTAAACGTAATGTAGCTCCACCTAAGTTAGAACCATTACCATCTTGTTTTGTAATTGTTATAGAATAAGTTGGATCTTCTTGTTCTAATTGTCCAGTAATACTAACACTACCATTACCATTTTGAGTTTCATTAAATGTTTCTCCAAGTATTACTGGTTGATAATTTGTATCATCTGGTTGATATAAATATGTATAGTATACTGTTCTAGAAGCTGAGTAATTAACAGTAAATGTTGTAGTTGTATCACTTAAACTTGCTTCTGGAACACGAATTCTATATGATCCTCCAGGTGCTACACTTGAAATTTCTGTACCACTTGAATTAACTATTTTAGCTCCATTTGGTGCAGATGCTAACGATAATGCAATTGTAATACCTGTTGTATTAGAATTAACTACAATATCACTAGTTTCATAGTAATTTTCGCCTGTAACTTTATTTAAGGCAAATGCTGATTGATTAGAATTTAATGTAAGACCAGCTTCAACATTAGCTTTATATGTAGCTGCTCCATCAATTAAATCATTCATATAATCAATTAAATCAGCTTTTGTTGATGCATCTAAACTATCTACATGTTGAGTAACATCATTTAAACTTACTCCTGATAATTTGTGCATTACTAATTGTGAACCATAATATAATAATTCATCATTTAAAGTTGTTGCTGTTGCACCTTTGTAACCATTTTGTACAACATAAGCAGCATCATAACCTGCTTTAGTTTTTGTTGAATAATTAACTGTACTTATTGGTGTATCTTTTTCTAAATCAAAGCAATAAGATGCATTTCCTGCATAGTCACCATCATAAGTTTCAATTTTTGGGAATTGTGTAACGTCATCAAAATATTGATTACCAACCGCAAAAGAAACTCCTGTAAAATGACCAATTTCTGGAGCAGCTCCAGCTTTTAGTTTTTCATCGCTATCGATTTCTTTATTATTCTTAAAGTTTAATCCAAATGCAGACACAGCTATAATCATGATGGCTGCAAAACCTAAGACGAAATCATAGACATAATTTCTTTTCTTCATTATACTTTCCTCCTATTATCAATTAAAGTATATCATTTTTCAAGAATTTATTCAACAAAAAAAGAAGCCTAAGCTTCTTATCTAGTCATTAAGTATTCTTTTACAATTTTATATTGTTCACTACTTAAATCTTCACCACGTGTAAATCTTTCATAAAGTGATTTACCATCTTCGATGAAAGTAACATTATTAATTGGTTTTAATGTTGAAATTAATGCATCATTAGAATTAAATAATGGTACTCTATCAACTGGTGTTGGTATAACATAATCTGGAACTTGTTTTTCATTTCCTGTATTAATAGTTTTATTAACTAATTTAACAAAACCAGTAATAACTACCCAGATTGTATAAATAATTGTTGTTAATTCAATTAAAACTAATAATTCTTTATTGCTATAAACTGTAAGTCTTTCATAAATATCAATATTATTTTTTACGATTATATCTAATGTAAGAATAAATAGAAAATCTATTATAATTGAAGCAATAATGCTTGTAATTTTATGTATAAAAAATTTGTTTTTAATAATAGTATATAATGCGATAGCATTGATACTAATTAATGTAATTAAGTATACAGCTAAATTAGGAAAGTAAATCATCTCTATTATTTCTTCAACTAAGTTATCAGCTAAAGTTAATAATGGATTAAAATATTTAATAGCTACGAATAATAATGTAATAACTATTGTTGCTATAAATAATTTACCATTTACCTTTTTATTAGTTTTATAATCAATTGCTAGTAGTGCTATTAATGAAGCTGCTACTAAGAATAAAATAATGAAAAGGCTAGATGATTTAACGATTTCTAATAAAGCTTGAATTTTTTCAATAAAAGATAATTGAATCATAAATAACCCCCCTTTTCATTCATGATATTTAATTCTTACTTATTAGTTCTGCAATATAAATTGTTTGTGTTGTTTTATCAAAATTTGTACATGTTACAAGTGTTAAAGTAGTTTTTTCATAATCTCTATAAATACCAACTTGCCCTGTTTTAGGTTGAGTATAAATATTTGTGATTTGATAAGTATATTTAACACCTTTATATGTAACATATGCATAATCACCTTTATTTAATTTATATAAGTCATTGAAATAACTTATATATGCTGATCCTGAGTGTGCGGCAAGGATAAAGTTACCCTTGTCCACATCAGGCATATCAGACGAATTTACGATTGTAACGTTTTTACTAATGTTGTTGTCCTCTGAGTTGATATCAACAAATCCTCTATTTAAATTGATTTTAGGTATTTCTAAATTACCAATATAATAGTTTGAATATGTTGGATTTTCAACTTGAACTTCACTAGGACCCTCTAGGATAATTTCTTGGCTGTCTGGAACTGTAACTGATAAAGCAGGGTCAGCTAAAGTATAATATTCCAAGTTTATATCATTAAATACTTTGTCTTTTTTAAGACTTATATAGTTAAACGATAATAATGTAATACTAACAGCCATAATTAGATATCCTATAATTATATTTTTACTTCTTTTATTAAGCATTTTTAACAACTTTTGTAAATCCGAAGATTCCACCTAATATACCAATTAAGTATACTAACATTGATACACTAGATGCTGTAATAGGAACATCTACGGCTTTTGTATTGTACATTATTATATCTCCATCTACAGATCCATCTGCTTTCACTGTAAATGTAATTGTTTCTGTTGATAATATATATCCATTTGGTGCTTGAATTTCTGTTAATGTATAAGTACCAGCTTCTAATTCAATATATTTAGCTTCATTTGTTGAAACCCATCTATATAATTCAACACCAGCACTATTTTTTACAACTAAAGTTGCTCCTGGTAATTCTTGTTTTGTAGCAATATCTTGTTTAGATATTTTTACATTGAATTTATTTGGAACATCTGGAGTTTGTTCTTTTTTATTATACATAATTACTGAACTCATAGTACCATCTTCTTTCACTGTAAATTTAATACATTCTGTTGCAAGCACATATCCTTCTGGTGCTTGTGTTTCACATAATGTGTAATTTCCTGCAGCTAATCCTTCGATGTATTTAGGTTCATTTGTAGAAACCCAACTTTCAACTACTTTACCACTTGCATCTTTAATTACTAATTTTGCTCCTGGTAATTCTTCTTTTGTTGTAATATCTTTTTTAGAAATTTTAACTTTTGTAACTTTTGGTTGTTCTGGTTGTTTTTCTTTTTTGTTATACATGATAACTGTAG
>CAJGDV010000041.1 GCA_904502155.1 uncultured Bacilli bacterium | reverse complement strand
TAAGTATTGAAGAAATTAAAGAAGAAAAAATAAAAATTAAAGAAGAAATTAGCAAAAAAGAAAATATGAAAATAGAAAATATTTCTAATAAAGTTAATTATGATTCTTTAAAAAACACTGATGAAATAGTCAAACTATTAGATGAATCACTTGAAAGTTCAAAAAAAGCAAAAGAATTATTAGATGAAGTAAATTTACTTTTAAATGATATAGAAGAAAAAAATGCTAAACTTTCAAATATTGAAGTAAAAGAAGAATATGATGCATTAGTAAAAGAAATTGAAGAAGACGAAAAAAAAGCTAATGATCTAAAAAAAGAAGCACTAAATTATAATAAGTTAGCTTTAGAAAAATATGAAGAAGCTTTAAATTTATATAATATTTTATATAAATTATTAAATGAAAAAAAATTAGAAGCAGACACCATTATAAATGAGGGTTTAGATTACAATAAAGAAAAATTAGAAAATTTAAATCTTTTATTAGTAGGTATTAATAATTTAGAAAAAGAACTTTCTAAATTATTAGAAGAATCTAAATTAAACTTAGAACAAACCGAAAAAGAAAAAAATGAAACAAAAAAACTTGTTGATGAAAAAATAAATGAAATCAAAAATTATATTGATTTAAATGGTGAAGAAGAAATCAATGAATTAGTTAATGCTAATAAAAATTATTTAACAAATGCTATTTTATATGGCGCTACTGAATTAGCACTTAAAGTTATTGATAAAAAAATAGAGAATATTGAAAAAGAAATTGAAGTTTTAAATAATGATTTAAAAAAATTAGAAAAACAATTTGAAGTTTATGAAAATAATGTTAAAGAAAAAGAAAAAGTTCTTGAAACTTTAAATGGTGAATTAGAAGAACTAGAAAATAAATTAGAAGAAGATAGTTCATATTTACAAACTGAAATTGATAATGCTAATATTGTTTTAAATGATTTAATTAAACAAAATGAAAATTTAGAAAATTCTAAAAATATTTGCTCAACATATTTAGCTGATATTAAAAAAGCTATTAATGAAGAAAACTATGAAGAAGTTATTCGTTTACTATTTGAAAATGAAACAGAATTCGGATATGTAAATAAAGATTTTACTATTAAAACAGAAAAGAAATTTAATAGTGAATTCAAACTTTTAGATTATGTTATTGTAACAAACAATACAGATGCTAAAGTTGATAGTTATGTTTATGAAGTTAAAGATGGTGTAGTTTATATTTATAAACAACAATTAGTTCATGAACAACCTGTTAGTAGTATTGATGGGGAATTAACAGCTTCTAAATATTCTGTTATTTATAAAGAAAATAAATATGATGTTTACTCAGTAGGTGGAGTAGCTGGAGTTAAAATAGGAAATTATGTTTATAAATTAGATTATGATAATGGTTGGAAAGGGACAACAACATATTTAACTAAAGATTGTAGTTGGGTATATTGTTATTCTAAACCTGTAACTAAAACAATTGATTTAGCAGTAGTATTAAATGAACACTATAAAGCATTAGAAAATGCTGAACCTATAAATAGTGAAGTTGCTACTAATAGATGTGAAGCTGTTTTAGAAGGATCATTAGAAGATGAAATTAATGCACAAAAAGAAGTAATTAAAAATTTACATGATAAATTAAATAATGCTATTGTAATTGAAAACAAAATAGCTGATAAAAAAAGTGAAATTAAAAATGCTAAAGATAATCTTTTAATTGCTAAGGAAGAATTATTAAATGTACAAAATACATTAAAAAATGACAAAAACATGACTTATAGTGAAATTGAAAATGAAATAAAAGCTAAAGAAGATGAATTATCTAAAAATCCATCATTACAAGATATTGTTAATGTTACTAAAGTAGTAAATGAAATTAATAATGGAAATTTAGATATAAATGATGTTATCGATACAATTAATAATTTAGATACAGGAATCGTTTATAAAAGAAATATTATTAATTTAGTAAATAATATTTTAGAAAAACAATATAAAGATTCAAAAGAAAAACTAGAAAAAGACTTAAAAGAAGATTTTGAAATTGTTACAGAAAAATTAGAAGAATTATCACCACTTTTAGAAAAATTAGTTAAAGTGGATGCTAATTTAATTGATGCTAAAATTAAAAATGAACTTGCAAAAGAAAATTTAGAAAACAATAATAAAGCTAAAGAAGAATTATTAAAAGTTAAAGAAGAAATTGATAATAATCTTTTAGCATTAAATAATTTAAAAGAAAATAATAATTTAAATTTCTTAAATGAAGTAAGTAAAAAACTTGAAGAAGCTTATAACAATTTACTAGAAATAAATGAAGATGAAATTAAATTTGATATTAATGAATTTGTTGAAAAAGAAGAAATAGTAGAAAACAATAACAATATAAATAATAATCAAAATATTATTAATAACCAAAATAATGTTGTTATAAATCCAAATAACGTTGTTAATAATGCTGCTAATAACGTAGCAGATAATAACAATATTGATATAGAAGATGAAGAAGAAGATGTTATTTTAGATGAAGTTGATATCGAAGAAGATGCTATTAATTTAGAAGATGAAAATCGTAAAAATTTAAAGCTAGATGAAGATAAATCTTTATTTAATAATTTAACAAATAATTTAAGAGGAAAAGCAGGATTATTAATCATTCCTCTTGGTGCATTTTTATTTTTCTTAATTTTATTTAAAAGAAGAAAAGATGAAGAAGAAAATAATTAAAAAAAAGTTCCTCTATATTTGAGGAACTTTTTTAATTTGATTTTACAAATTTAATAGTGTATAATTGACAAGCAAGGGGGAAAACCAATGAAAAATTTATATATACCAAGTCTTAAAAATAAAGGCATTGATGATTTTACAACAGATACAGGAATTAAAGTAAGAAGATTTATTAGTCCAATTTTAAGAAAAATTGTTAATATAGCATGTGTTCGTAAAATTGTATTAGAAGGTTATCCAGTTTTAGAAAAAGATACACCTTATATTTTTACATCAACACATGATTTTAAACATGATGTTCATGCTGCTATTGCATCTATGGATAGACATGGTTATTTACTTGAAGGAACAACAAACCATATTGATTATAATCCTGAATTTTATGCTGTATTTATCAATGGATTAATACATGTAGATAGATTTGATGAAAAAAGTAGAAAAGAATCAGTTCCTAAAATGGAGAGAATTATAAAAAGTGGTTCAAGTATTATGATGTATCCTGAAGGTGCATGGAATAATCATGAAAGTATGCCTGTCTTACCTTTATTTAAAGGACCATATCTAGTAGCTAATAATTTAAAAAAACAAGGATATAATGTTAAAATTGTTCCAATGGCTCAATATCAAAATTTTGATGAAAAAGAAGTATATGTTAAAGTTGGTGAGCCAATCGATATAGCAAGCTATGATTCGAAAGAAGGACTTATTAAACTACGTGATGCTCTAGCAACATTAAAATGGGAATTAATGGAAGAACATGCTCCAAGAGTAAAAAGAGAAGATTTAGGAAATGATCCTAGAAGTTTATTTCTAAAAGAAAGAGAAAAAGAATATTTAAGAGGCAACTGGAAAGATGATTGCTATGATGAAGAAATTATAATGTATAAAGATAAAAACATTCCATACCGTGAAGATGTTTTAAAACCATTTGAAAATGTTAAAATAACAAAAGAAAATGCACATCTTATTGCACCTTTCTTAGTTGAAATAGAAAATGAAAAAAAATATGATTTAAAAGAACATATGCATAAAGTACATGCTAAAGTTAAAAAATAAAAGTATAAAGCTAATTGTTTTATACTTTTTTTGATGCTATAATATTATTGTAGAATAGGGGTGAGTTAATGTCACTTGAATTTGAACTACCGCTATTTTCTTTTATTTTTATTTTAATTTTAAATATAGCATATTTTTCTAAAAAACGTATTAGTTTAATTGAAAATAAATGTTATGAAGGTATTTTAAAACTTTCTTTATTATTTACTATAATGGATACAGTAGCACATTTAATTTGTTCAGTTTATCCATATGAAATAATTGTTAGTGATTTTTATACTTTCTTTAATTGTTTAAATAAACTTATTATTGTTTTGATGTGTTTGATTTTTGGACTGTTATTTATTTATACATTATTTATTTCATATGAAAGTCTAAGAGAAAACCATAAAAGAGTATTTTTACCATTTATTATTGGAACAATAATGGTAGGAATAACAATATTGTTTACTGATGTTGAAATTATATCTATTGGAGAAGTAACTAATGTAAGAGGTACTACAGTTATACTGGGATATATATATGTAATTTTGTTATTATTATCAACACTTATTGCATCATTAATCAATATTAAGCAGCTTGACAAACGTTATATGGTTGTATTTTTAATTACTCTATCAATGGGTGCTTTACTAGTTGTTACGGCAATAGTACCAGGGATGTTAATTTATAGTGTATGCTTAGCACTATTATGTTATATAATGTTTTTTACAATTGAAAATCCAGATGTTGAAATGATTAAACAATTAAACATTGCTAAAAGTGAAGCTGAAAGAGCTAATATGGCAAAAAGTGATTTCTTATCAAGTATGAGTCATGAGATAAGAACACCACTTAATGCTATTGTTGGTTTAAGTGAAGATATATTTGGAAGTAATGAATTACCAGAAAGTCTAAAAGAAGACTGTGAAGATATCTTAACAGCATCAAATATATTACAAGAGTTAATAGGAAATATAATTGATTTTAATAAAATTGAAAACCAAAAATTAACAATGTCACTTGTAAATTATAATTTAATAAAAGAAATAGATTCGTTAGTTAGAATTAATAGTACTAGAATAGGTACTAAAAATATTAAAATTAATACAACTTATGCTGATGATTTACCATATGAATTATATGGAGATAAAATTCATATGAAACAAATAATAAATAATTTATTATCAAATGCAGTAAAATATACTGATGAAGGTTCAATCGATGTAGATGTTAAATGTACTAATAGAGGAAAAACAAGTATTTTACAAATAAGTGTTAAAGATACTGGTAAAGGAATCAAACCTGAAGATATTAATAAATTATTTGATAAATTTGAAAGATTAGATATTCAAAAAACATCAACAATTGAAGGTTCAGGACTTGGTCTTGCTATTACTAAATATTTAGTAGAAAGAATGGAAGGAAGAATTAATGTACAAAGTGAATATGGAAAAGGTTCATCATTTGTAGTTACTATTCCACAAGCAATTCATGTTCTTGAAAAACCAGTAGATGCTCCAGTAGTTACTAATGTAGTTGATCCAACTAAATTCTATAATAAGAAATTATTAATTGTTGACGATAATGCATTAAATATTAAAGTAGCTAAAAAAGCATTAAAAGATTTCAAATTTATTATTGATGAATGTTCAAACGGCGTAGAATGTTTAGAAAAAGTTAAAACTAATAATTATGATTTAATTTTACTAGATATTATGATGCCAATTATGGATGGTAAAGAAGTAATAATGAAACTTAAAGCAAATCCTGATTTTAAAACTCCAGTTATAGCACTAACTGCTGATGCAGTAAGTGAGGCTAAAGAAAAATATATTAAAATGGGATTTAATGAATATATTGCCAAACCATTTAATAAAGAACAAATTAAAATTAAATTAAATGATATTTTTAAATAAACCCTAACGGGTTTTTTAAGTTGACAAAGATTTTTTATTATGCTAATATAGTGCTTGTAAAAAACGGAGACGAAGGAAAAGTAATAAAGAACCATGATCCAGTGAGTTAGCGGTTGGTGAGAGCTAATGATTGACTTTATGAAGCGCGCCTTTCTGAGTTTATTCGCTAAATCAGCGTTAAAGATTAAGAGATATAGTAGTTCCTATAAGTAAGGTGGTACCGCGGTCAATCCGCCCTTACATGTAGGAACTTTTTTAATTATAAAGGAGTGAAAATATGATTAATATTAAAGAAGAAATTAAAAAAATAATGGGATTTGATTGTAATGTTGAAATGCCAAAAAAAGATAATATGGGAGATTTTAGTGTTCCATGTTTTAACTTAACTAACGAAGAAGATAAAAATCCAGTAAGCGTAGCAGCTAAATTAAAAGACCAAATTAAATTATCAAAATATTTTACAAAAGTAGAAAATATGGGACCATACTTAAACTTTTTTGTAGACTATGATGTATTAGGTAAAGAAGTTTTAGAAGAAGTAGATAAGAAAAAAGAACAATATGGATCAAATAATCAAGGTAATAACGAAGCTTTAGTAATTGAACATACAAGTATTAACCCTAATGCTTCTCCTCACATAGGAAGAAGTAGAAATGCTTTAATTGGTGACTTTTTAAAAAGACTTTATAAATTTGTAAACTACAATGTTGAAACTCATTATTTTGTTAATGATATTGGTAAACAAATTGCTTTCTTAGTAGTTGGAGTTAATAAATATAAACATGACAATTTAACATTTAACGAAATTTTAGATTTATATGTACGTATTAATGAAGAAGCAAAAACAAATGAAAACATTGAAAAAGAAGCCTTTGAAATACTAGAAAGACTAGAAAATGGAGACGAAGAAGCAAGAAACTTATTCAAATCAATTACTGATATGTGTGTTAAAGGTCAAACAGATATTTTAGGTGACTTAGATATTAATTATGACGTATTTACACATGAATCAGATTTTGTATTTGGAACTGATGTTGAAAATATTTTAGAGAGATTAAATAAAACTGGAAAATTAAAAGAAGATGAAACAGGAAGATATTATCTTGATTTATCAGGATATGACATTCCAACAAAAGAACCTGTATTAGTATTAACACGTGCTAATAAAACAAGTTTATATCCACTTCGTGATATTGCATATTCTATTTATAAAATGAATGTAAATGAAAAAAATAACTTTATTGTATTAGGTGAAGATCAAATTACATATATGAAACAAATTGCAGCAGCACTTGATATTTTAGGATATCCAGCACCAAAATTAACAAGTTATTCATTCGTATTATTAGATGGTGGAAAAATGTCAACTCGTGGAGGAACTTTAGTATTATTAGAAGACTTTATTAAAGAAACTAATAATATGTTAAAAGAATCTTTTGCAGAAAGAAATATTGTAATTAAAGATGAAGACATTAATAAAATTACAGGGGCATGTATTAAATTTACAATGCTAAATGTATCAAAAGATAAATGTGTTAACTTTAACTGGGAAAAAGCAACAAGCTTTACAGGTGAGTCAGGTCTTTATATTTTATATAGTATTGTTAGAATTAATTCTATCTTAAATAAAAATGAAATCAAAGATACAGAAATTAAATTCACACATGATATTGAACATAAAATATTAAAAGATTTATATAATTTCCCAAATATAGTAGATTCATTACTTCAAAATAATGAACCAGCAACTTTAACAAAATATATTTTTAATCTTACACAAAAATTCTCAAAATTCTATGAAGAAGTTAATGTAAATAATGAAGAAGATGAAGCATTAAAACAATCAAGATTAAAATTATTATTAGCAACAAAAACAGTACTTACAAACGCTTTAGGAATTCTAGGAATTAGTACAATCGAAAAAATGTAATAAAAGAAGAGGTTTCTATATTTAGAAGTCTCTTTTCTTATGGTATAATTAATTAGGTGATATTATGGATATTATAATAGTTGGTGGTGGAGCTAGTGGCCTTGTAGCTGCTATAAAAGCCAAAAATGAAAATAATAATGTTTTAATCTTAGAAAAAAATAAAACATGTGGTAAAAAAATATTAATAACAGGAGCTGGAAAGTGTAATTACTTTAATGATGAATTTACTATAAATCATTATAGAAGTAGTAATTTGGAAATACTTAATAACTATATTAATGAAGAAAACAAAAGAAAAGTATTAGATTTTTTTGATTCAATTGGTATTGAACCAATTATTAAAAATGGATATTATTATCCTAAGTCACAAGTTGCTGTAAGTATTCAAAATGCACTTTTAAAAGAAGCTAATTTAAAAGGTGTTAAAATTGAAAGCGAAGTAGAAGTAAAAAAAATAATAAAAGAAAATAATAAATTTATTATTAATGATAAATATAAAGCAGATAAAGTAATTATTGCAACAGGATCAAAAGCTTGTCCTAAAACAGGAAGCGATGGAATAGGTATAGAATTATTAAACCCATTTAATATTGAATATATACCATTTAAAGAAGCTTTAGTACAATTAAAAACAGACGGTAAAAATTTAAAAGATTGGCATGGCATAAGATGTAATGCTAGTATTAAATTATTTGATAATAAAAGATTTATATGCGAAGAATATGGTGAATTACAATTAACTGATTATGGTATTAGTGGTATATGCACATTCCAAATTAGTGGTAGAGCCATAAATTTAGAAAAACCAAATGTAAAAATAAACTTTTTATATGATATTGATAATTATGATAAATGGATTATTGAAAGAAATAAAAAACTTAAAAATCGTAATATTATTGAATTATTAGAAGGAGTTATTAATTATAAACTATTATATGCTCTTATAAAGATGGCTAAATTAGATGATAAAAAAAGTTTTGATGATTTAAGCAATAATGAAAAAGAAAGTTTAAAACAAGTTTTAATAAATCTTAATTTAAATATCATAGGACATAATGATTTTGAAAAAGCACAAGTATGTCAAGGTGGTATTAAACTTTCTGAAGTAAATGACAATTTTGAACTTAAAAAAGTAAATGGTTTATATGTAATAGGTGAACTATTAGATGTAGATGGTGATTGTGGTGGATATAATTTAGGATTTGCATTTTTATCAGCAATAAAAGTAGGTGAAGCATTAAATGATTAGAATAAGACAAATTAATATTCCTTTATTAGAAGATAATGAAGAAAACATAAAAAAGAAAATAGCAAACAGGTTAAAAATAAAAACAAATGACATAATAGAAATGAATATTATAAAAAAATCATTAGATGCTAGACATAAACCAAATTTGTTTTACATTTATGAAGTGGATGTAAAAGTATCTAATGAAAATAATGTTTTAAAATATAATAAAGATAAAGATGTATTACTTTCTAATTATGAACCTTATAAATTTAATGTTACAGGAAGTAAAAATAATGCTAAAATAGTTATAGTAGGTGCAGGACCTGCAGGATTAATGGCAAGTTATATTTTAGCTGAAAATGGATATAAACCTCTTGTAATTGAAAGAGGAGAAGACGTAGATAATCGTGTTAAAACGGTTGAACAATTCTTTGAAACAAATAAACTTAATACTGAATCAAATGTTCAATTTGGTGAAGGCGGAGCAG
>CAJGDV010000040.1 GCA_904502155.1 uncultured Bacilli bacterium | reverse complement strand
TAAGAAAAACGCTACATACAAGTTTCGATCATGCTTTAAATAATTATGATAATTATTTAAAAAATCATGATAAATATATTCATGAATATAATGCTAATATTTTAAGTCAAATAGAAGTATATAATTTTCTAAATGATTCAAATTTTAATATTATATATTCACAAGTTTTAAAAGACTATTTACAAGGATATTTAAATAATAAAATTCCAATCATAGAATTTTATAAAATGATAAATGAACCAGTTCCTAATTTTAATGAATTTATAGGGTTTAATACTTTGTCAAATTTTGATAAATTAACATACGGTTTTGATGTTAGTAACGATGTAAAAGAAAAAATAAAAACACTTGATAGTGCTACTGATTATAAAAAACATTTTGAAAGGAGATAAATTATGAATGAATTACTAAAAAAAGATTTTATTGATCTTTATAATAATAAAACTATAATATCAACTTATATGCTAAATGATATAAAAGAAGATTATTTAGAAAAAAATAAAATGGATGATATCTATTTAAAATTTTTAAAATCAAATCATAAGTCTTTTGATAGTAATTCAAAAGATTATGAAAATACTTATTTAGAAGGTTTTGGAAGTTATCAAAATGATGTTATTAAAATGTATAGAAGTAAGTTAATGCTTTATTATTTATACTTATATAAAAAAGATAATATATATATGTTAAATGAAGATGAAATTGGGTATTTTAATTTAGCATGCGTAAATACATTAATACATGAATTAACTCATGCAAAACAAGATAAAATAGTAAAACAAGAAATTGATGCAAAAGATGCTATTTATAAAATTTTAAAAGTCGATTTTGATCAAACAGATAGTGATTTTTATGATAAATATTATGATTATTTTATAACAGAATATAATGCCAATTTAGAGGCTAGTATTTACATTAATAAATTAGTTAATAATACTAAGTTAAAACATTTAAATACTAAAGAAACGTTAAGATTAATAGAAAAAGCATATAAAGATGAAGTATTAGGTATTAAATTTTTAAATCTTCTAGGAGAGAATATGGATAATTATAATTATGAACAGTTAACTGTAAAGGAGAGAGTTTTATATGGATTTCCAAGAAAATAAGTTGTTAGATCAATATGTTTATTTTAATAAAAATAAACAAATATTATCTAAGGAATATATTAAACAATTTTTAATTACCTATATAATTCTTAATGGTTATGAGAAATATGTAAGTGATATTAGAATTCATAATACAGGTAATTCTTTTGCTGTTTATACGGCTGATAAGGCTTTATCCATAAGATATAATACAATCATAGATTATGCTAAAAAAAGATATGGTATAACAAATATTAGAACAATGTATGATGCTATAAATATAAATAATGAAATAATCAAAATTTTATTTCATGAACTTACTCACATAGAACAAAAAGTAAAAATGAATGGAAATCATCATAAACTAATAAAAGAAGTTATATCTGAATATAACGTTAATAAAGATAAAAGAATTAATGTTGATAATCCTGTAAATATTTATAGTAAAATAAATATAAGCAATGGTGGTTTTAAAGTAGAAAAACTAAATATCGAAAATAATGAAAAAAATTTATATAAAAAATATCATGACTTTTTTCCATATGAATATAATGCTAATTTAGAAGGATTACTTAAATTAATAGAATTTGAAACTAAGGCCGGATTAATTGATAATTCTTATCAAACAAAAAACATTTACATTTTATTATTAAGTTCTTATATAGTAAATCCATTTGGACCTAAATCACCACTTGAAACTATAAATGAACTTAAAAATATAAAAACAGATTTAAATGCTTATAAAGAACTAACAGAATACGAAAGAATCTTATATGGCTTACCAATTGAAAATGAAACAATAAATAAAATACTTAAAATTAATAATTATAAAACAATTAATTTTGAACAATATTTTAAGAATAAATGAGGGATATATATGATAATTGAGAAAAAAATTTTGAATGAAAATGATTTAATGGAAATTATTGAAAGATTAATAAATTACTATAATATTAAAGATTATGTTAATGAAACCAAAATTTCTGATGAAATAAAACTATATGGTTATTATAATTCTTTAAATAAAGAATTATATATTAATCGTAACTTAATAGTCTCAGATTCATTTCGTAAAAATAGAATTAATATTATGAATATGTCTAAAAAAAATTATTTACAAATAAACTTAGATATATTATTCAATGTGTTTCATGAGATTGAGCATATTAATCAAATTAAATATATTACTGAAGAAAAAAATGATGCAATAAAAGAAGCTTTAATTTTAGGATTTGATGAACAATTATTAGCTAAATTAAGTAATAGTGACAAATATTATAAATTTCACGATATGTTTATGCATGAATATAATGCTAACGTTTTAGCTGCCATGAAAATTAATGATTTTATCATGAATGAAGAATCAAATAAATATTCTAAAGATGTTTTATTTAAACAATTTTGTTATGGGTATTATTTAAGACCTGATGGTTTAACATGCCCATTAAAAGAATATTTAAAAACAATAAATAAAGATAAAAATATTGAAATTTGTAATGATATTAATGAGTATAATAAAGTAGCATACGGATTATTAATTGATGAATTAACTTATGAAAAAATTAAATCTTTAGAAAAAAATAAAGTTAATACTTATAAGGAATATTTTAATAGATAATGGAAAATTTGTTTTTAAACTATATAAATTCTAATAAAATAATCGATAAAGAATTTATTACAGAATTAATTTTAGATTATAAAAATAATAATCCTGAAATAGATAAGAAACTAAAGAATTTTAATTTTGTTGGAAAAGAAATGGGTTTTTCAGCATATAATCCATGGACATATACTATATTTATTTATTATGCTGGATTAATTAATGAAACAAATGCTATTGATGATTTTAATAAACTAGATAAAGAATTTATTAAAAAGTTAAGTTTAGAGATGATGATGATTGTTTACCATGAACTTATTCATGCTAAACAAGAAATATTAAGATCAAAACATGATAAGTATCATAATTTTGTTACTAAAGATATTTCTTTAGGTAATAGACTTTTAGATGATAATAGATATTTTAGAATATTACTTACAATGCATAATTTAATGCCAAATGAATATAATGCTAATTTTGAGGCTTTAATCGAACAATTAAATTTTCAAAAAAAAATAAATGAAATAACTAAAAATGAAATATATGATCTAAGACTATTAAAAGAAGGAGTATTAAATTATTATTATAAAGACAATGATAAAATTATATCTCCAGTTGAATCATTTTATAAAAGAATTAATTATAACTTTAATATCGAAGACTATTTAAATAATTCGGTTTATCAATCATTAAGTGAATATGATAAAATAAGATATGGGTTTCCTATAAGTGAAGAAACTTATAATAAAATTGATACATTAAATACACCCGAAGTAGAAAGACATTTTAATTTATGATAGAACAAAAATTTTTAGATTATATTAGCTTATGTAAAGCAATTGATTACCATTTTTATGAAGAACTGTTTGATTATTATGTTAAAAGTTTAAACTTAAAAACAGTAAATAAACTTAAATTTGATACTAGTGACAAAACATATTATCAACCATCAAAAAAAACAATAAATATTAATTTAAATGAATTATATGAGTATGCATTATTTAATAATTATTCAGTTGTATGTAGATATAAACAAATTTTATATATTAATTCTGAACTTCTAGCATATTTATTTCATGAACTTATTCATGCTAAACAACAAAATATTATTAAAAAAAATGAAATAGCTAACGAGTTAATTGTTGATGCATTGAAGAAAAGTTTTAGAAGGGCTTATTTTTATAATAAATTATATGAAGAATTTCATGATTATTTTGTAATTGAATATAATGCTAATGTAGAATCACAATTAATGCTAAAAGAATTTTTAGATAAACTAGATTTAGAATATAATCCGTATCGTTTACAATTATATTTAGAAAATGGTTATAATAATATTTGTCCACAAGAAAGAGAAAGTAATTTATTAAATAAAAAATATAAAATTAAAAATTTAAATCAATTATCAGAATTTGAAAAAATAATTTATGGTTTTCCTATAGAAAAAGAAAAAATAATTATTAAAAAGTAATAATTATTTTTTTTTATGCTATAATTATTCAAAGGTGGTAGTTTTATGCAAGAAGAATTTATGAAATATATAAATGATAAAAAACTTTTAGATGAAAGAATTTATGAAAAATTTACAGAGTATTTTGTAAAAAAAATGAAATTAGATAAAGTTGTTACAAAAATTGATTTTGATAATGATATTTTTTCACACTATAATCAATTTGAGAAAAAAATAGTATTAAATTTAGATCAAATATATGATTATGCAATAGGGCGTAGTTTTATAAATGGTAAAAAAGACGAAAAAGAAAATGTTTATTTTATCAATTCCGAATTATTATTTTATTTATTACACGAACTTACACATGGTAAACAAATTAATATTATTGAAAAAAGAGAACAAAGTAATGAATTAATAATCAAAGCTTTAGAAGATAGTTATGATAGATTACAATTTCAAAAATTATATAATAGATTTCATGATTATTATTTAATTGAACATCATGCTAATACAGAAGGACAATTTATGTTAAGTGAATTTCTACATGGCTTAGATGATGGATATGGATTTGATGTAGGACCATTATATTATTATTTAACACTAGCATATGAAGAATATAATAAACATGTTTTAAGTCCGCTTGAAAAAGAAAATATGATGTTCTTTATAAGATTAAAAATAGATGAATTTATGAAAAAAGAAGAATATCTTAAAATGAAGGAATACGATAAAATTATATTTGGTTTTCCAGTTAAAGAAGATACTTATGAAAAAATTAATGATGTAGCATATAATAAAGTTAAAGATTATAAAGCTTATTTCAAATAGGGGGATTTATGTATAACAAATTTATAGAGTATTTAGATTATAACGAGGTTTTAGATTCTAAATTTATAAAAAAATTTAATGACAAATATATAGAAGAAAATAATTTAGGAAATTATTATGAAAAAACAACTATTGATTTTTTAAAACCTGTTATAGCATGCTATATAAAAGAAAAAAAGGAGATAATAGTAAATACTGATGCATTTATAAAAACATTGTTACATACAAATGATTATGATCCATTTAATTTAGATCCTAAAATTGTTTATGAAATAAATAAAGTTATGATATCAACACTTTATCATGAACTTACACATGTTTATCAAATGAAACAATTTAGTGAAGGAGATAATAAATTATTAATTGATATGTATAATGATAGTTATAAATTAATTAGACACAATAATCCATTATATAAAAAAATTCATAAATATGTACCAATAGAATGGAATGCTAATTTTAAAAGTCAAATTCTATTAGATGAATTTTTAAAACAAGATAATATTAATCCTAATATTAAAACATGGTTTGATATAGGTTATTATGAATCAGATGGACATATTATTAATCCATTAGAACAATACTTATATTATAGTAATAAAGATTATTATGAATATTATATAAAAAATAATAAATATTATAATGAATTTACAGATAAAGAAAAGATTATATATGGATTACCGATAAGTTATGAACTTTATCATAATGAAAAAGATATTGATAAAGAAAAAATTAAAACCTATATAAAAGAAATGAAATAAGAATATTTAAAGCAAAAAAAGGGAAAATAATAGGGGAGTTGTAAAACTCCCTTTTATATGTTATTATTAAAAAAGGCATTTAAATATTTTAAAATAAATGATATACTTAAAATAGGAGATGATTTTGTGTTAGTATTAGCAAAAGCAATGTTAGCCATGATGATTGGC
Source organism: uncultured Bacilli bacterium (assembly GCA_904502155.1). Taxonomy (GTDB): domain Bacteria; phylum Bacillota_I; class Bacilli_A; order RF39; family UBA660; genus CAJGDV01. The sequence continues at coordinate 3,456 of CAJGDV010000040.1, read as the reverse complement.
TTTATATCATCAGTTATATTTGGGTTAATTTTAATACCAATATTGAAAAAAATTAAAATTAGACAAAAAGTAAGTACATACTTAGAAAGAACACATAAACAAAAAGAAGGAACACCAACTATGGGAGGTTTAATCTTTATAATACCTACCATTTTTACAGTCATATTATTATTATTAACAGGTAAACTTAATTTTAGTGAAAACTTGTTTATAGTATTATTTGTATTTATTGCTTATGGGGTTTTAGGTTTTCTTGATGATTATTTAATTATAAAAAGAAAACATAATGAAGGATTGACAGAAATTCAAAAATTAGGTGGTCAATTAGTTATTGCATTAGTATTCTTTTATATATTTATGAAAACAGGTAATCAACCTGAACTTAATATTCATACTCTTGGTATTAATATTGATATGGGATGGTTTTATGGAATATTCTTATTATTTATATTAGTTGCTAGTAGTAATGCAGTAAATTTAACAGATGGTTTAGATGGACTTGCTGGTGGGCTTTCTGCAATAGCATTTTTAGCTTTTGGTCTAATAGCATGGAATGCATCACATATGGCAGGTAGTCAAGATATAGCAATATTCTGTTTTGTTTTATTAGGTTCGTTATTAGGATTTTTAGTATTTAATACTAATCCGGCAAGAGTTTTCATGGGTGATACTGGTTCTTTATGTTTAGGAGCTACTATGGCAAGTATTGCTATATTAACTAATCATGAAATAACACTTATCGTAATTGCTGGTGTATTTGTTTTAGAAACATTATCAGCTATTATTCAAATGGTTGGTATTATGTGTTTCCATAAAAAAGTATTCTTAATGGCACCTTTACATCATCATTTTGAAAAAATGGGATTTAAAGAAGCAGATATTGTAAAAGCCTTTTGGATTTTAGGACTTTTATTCGCAACTGCTGCTATAGGATTTGGTGTTTGGTTATAAAACTAGATTTTTCTAGTTTTTTTTTATTTTAATTATGATATAATTAAAATGGAGGATGATATTATGGATTTTATATTTTTTTTAATGATCATTTTTGGATTTGTAATTCTAGGATCAATTAAACAAATTAATGAATATGAAAGAGGAATATTATTTACATTTGGTAAATTTTCTGGTGTTTTAGGACCAGGATGGAGAATAGTATTACCAATAATTCAATTCTATCGTAAAGTCGATATTAGAACAAAAGCTGTAGACGTTCCAGAACAAGAAGCAATTACTAAAGATAACGTATCTATTAAAATAAATGCTGTTATCTATTATAAAGTTTTTGATGCTGGTAAAGCAGTATGTGAAGTACAAGATTATTATTATGCTGTAAGTCAATTAGCACAAACAACAATGAGAAATATTGTTGGTTCTGTAACACTTGACGAATTATTGACAGAAAGAGATAAAATTAGTTCTGAAATTTGTGGTGTAATTGATAAAGCAAGTGATCCATGGGGAATTAAAGTTGAAAATGTTGAACTTAAAGATGTTGCTCTTCCAGAAGAAATGAAAAGAGTTATTGCTAAAGTAGCAGAAGCTGAACGTGAAAAAGTAGCAGTTATTACAAAAGCTGCTGGGGAAGTTGAAGCTGCAAATAATTTAGCAGAAGCTGCTAGAACTATGGGTTCTACTCCTGGAGCATTACATTTAAGAACATTATCTACACTTAATGACTTAAGTAGTGATCAATCAAATACTGTAATTTTTGCTATTCCTATTGAAGCATTAAAAGCATTAGAAGGTTTAGCACCAAAAAAATAACTGAAATATTTTTTCAGTTTTTTTTTAATTATGTTATAATTATAATAGGTGATAATATGAAACGTGGATTTACACTTGTAGAAATGCTTGCAGTAATTACATTATTAGGTTTACTAGCACTAGTAATTGTACCAGCTACTGAAGCTGTTATAGCTAGTTTGAAAAATGATAGTTATGAAGCACAAATTGAGACATTAAAAACAGGGTTAAAAAACTGGAGTGCTGAACATGTATTAAAAATGCCAGGTAATGAAGGTGAATATATTGAAACAACATTAGCACAACTTAAAAAAGAAGGTTTTATTGAAGTTGAATTTAGAGATCCTAGAGATAATAAATGTTTTAATAATAATACTATACTTAGAGTTACTAAAACTTCAGAAAGTTATCAATATGAAGTAGTAGGAACAATAACAACAACAGATGTTTGTGAGGTGGAATAAATGAAAAAAAGGGGATTTACATTAGTTGAGTTACTTGGTGTAATTTCAGTATTAGGGATAATAGCGCTTTTAATTATTCCATCTGTAGAAAAAACAATAAGTAACAATAAGAAAAAAGGCTTAGAAAATCAAAAAAATACTATTATTTCAGGGGCTAAAAATTGGATTACAGACCATAGAGAAATAGTAACAGGTAATGAAGTAATTGTTTCAGTTGGGGATTTAAAACAACAAGGATATATTGAATTTGATATTAAAAATCCTATAACTAATAAATGTATAAGTAATAATACAGAAGTATTAATAACAATTGACGGGAAAAAATATTCTTATAAAATTAATGGTTCTATAATAGATGGTGAAGATAATGAATGTGGAACTATTTTAGCAAAACCAAATTTATATTTAATGGGGAAAAATCCACTTATAATATCGCAAGGTCAAGAATTTATTGAGCCAGGATATACAGCTACTACAGTAAATGGAGATGATATCTCAAGAAGTACGGTAGTTGAAGGTTCTGTTGATACATCAACAATAGGTAATTATGAATTAACATATAAAATAACAGATGATGGTATTACATCAATAAAAAAACGTAAAGTAAAAGTTGTAGACATAGAGGACCCTTATATCCATCATCCAGGTACTACAGTCTTACTAAATACTGCAACATCATTTGATGTTATGAATGAAGTATATGCTGTAGATAATAGTGGTGAATCATTATCAGTTAAAGCTGTAACTGATCTTACTCTTGGAATCAATGGTGAATATAAAGTTGTTTATTTAGCTAAAGATTCTAGTGGGAATGAATATTCAGATACTAGAAGAATTATAATTAGAAATGATACTAATACTATATATAACAAAATAAAAGATAGTACTGAAACAATTACTAGTGATTTCTTTTTTGAAGCTATGGGGGAATCAGAAGAATTGGAACTGGAATTAAGTGAACTTTTAAAAGGATATTATCGTAACAAAAGATTCTACCCAAGTCATACAGTAAATAATTGGGTTAAAATAAAAAATAATTTATATAGAGTTGTCGAATTCTCTAATGATGCAATTTCATTAATTTATAAAAAAACATGTGAAAATGGAGTTTGTGAAGGTAATGGGCTAATAACAGATAAAACTTACAAATTTCTTAATGAAACAGATACTATAATTGAATGGAATTCTACTAAAAATGATGTAAAAAAAGAACAAGAAAAATGGTTAAAAAAACAAAAAATTGATGACT
>CAJGDV010000039.1 GCA_904502155.1 uncultured Bacilli bacterium | reverse complement strand
TGTTAATAATATTTTAGAAGAAGCACGAATGGGAGCGTTTAAAACAAGCGTTAGTCAAGTTGCTAAATCAGCCGAAGAAAATTGTCAGTTACAACAAATTAAAAATGAAGAATTAACTAATAAAATTACTTTTGAAGATGGTACTCCTAGTATAAACTTAGAATATAAAGGAACAGGACCTGATAAAGGTCAAATGAATGTTTCAAATGATTGCGGAGTAACATTTGCTGTTGCTGATACTAGATATTGTGCAGTTAAAGAAACAGTTGAAGATGAAATCAAAATAGGAAAATTAGAAAATGGTGTATGTAAGATTAATGAAATAGAGTATAGTTTAGAAAATGTGAATTATACGCCAGAAGAATGTTTTGTTTTTGATAGTTCAACTGGTACTATAAAAGAATATTTATGTGGGATGAAATATAATAGTTCAACTAGTTCTTATGAAGCTGCAGCAAATTATTATCCTGATGTTGTTATTCCAAAAACTATAAATGGAGTCCAAGTTAAAAAAATTGGAGATAATGCTTTTTGTACATGGTATGTTGGTGCGTCAAATGGATTTTCTGACAATTATATTTATAGTAAAATTAACTCAATAGTTTTTCCTAATACACTAATTTCAATAGGAGAAGAAGCCTTTGCAAATAATAGCATTAGTTATTTTAAATTACCATCTTCACTAGAATATATAGGGGCAGGTGCCTTAAGTTCTAGAAACATTATTACAATAGAATTAGGACATTTAGCAAAAGATTTTTCTGTAGAAGATTATGAAGGATTATTTGTTGTAAGCGAATATTGTAGTGGAGATGCAGCAAATGCTTGGAAAATTAAATATAATAAATCGGATAATAAATATGAAGAATTTATATTTTCTGAATATAAATATTTAGAATCTAGTCTTAATGTTGAAGATTTTTCTACATACAAAATATATAATATTACTAATAATAATTTTAATTGTTAATAATGAGCCATTAGAGGTAAAAAAATGAAAAAAGGATTTACATTAATATAGCTGTTATTTTAATATTAGATGTTATAGCATTAATCGAAATACAAATAGTTAATAATATTTTAAGAGAATAAGATATATTCTTATTCTTTTTTATGTTATAATTTTATTAGAGTAGGAGAAAAAGGGTATGAAATGTGATAAATGTGGAAATCATATAACAGGTAATGAATGTGAACACTGCGGAGAAACATTAAAAAAATATATAAATGTAGTATCTGATAATGAACTTAAAATAAGAAATAAAAAATGTAATAACATATCAGCATTAGTAATTGCATTTTCTATTTCGGCATTCTTATTTTATATTGGTTTAGGTTTTAGAATGACAAAAGATTATTCTATAAAAGATAAAATCGTTTTTGGAGAAAATGAAATTCCAAGTTTTTATAAAATAACAGGTAATAGAAGTATAACAAATTATCATGTAGCTAAAACGTTAGAAGTAATGAAATATGATACAAGTAAATTAACAGAAGAAGAATTAGAATCATATGTTTTAGCACTTTATGATAATGATTTTCATGATATTAGTGATGATGAAAAAACAATAATAATGATAAAAAAAGCAAGAGAAAAAAATACATTACTTAAAATAGAAATGTTTTCTGAAAATGGCACATTAGTTTTAAAATATGAACATTTAAATGGTAAATTAGAAAATTATGGTATTGATGAAAATAAAGAAATTGGAAATAATGATATTGGATTTATAGACGTTCCTGAAAGTTATGTTATGGAATCTAAAAGTAAATATTATTTAAAATATTATAATCCTGATAATCTTAATGAATATATCATAATTGAAAGAATAAATGATAAAACATTCGATGAGGTTTTTATAAAAAATTTTACAAATACATGTAAAAAAAGAAATGTAACATTATATGGTGTATCAGGAATAGAACTTATAGATAATTATGAATTAGGTTATTCTAAGACATTTATTTTTAAAAAAGATGTTAATGATACATATTGTATTAAACTAAATTCTAATGATGAAAATGCTAAAATTTTTTCATCTATTTACACATATTCCTTTAATAAATAATTGATAATTATATTTTTAAATGTTAAAATATAAGTGTATTCAGAAAGGAATTAGATATATGCGTTATTTAGGTTTTGATTTAGGGACAAGAACATTAGGAATATCAATAAGTGATGAAACTAAGACAATTGCTACAGGTCTTACAACATTAAGATTTAATGACAGTGATTATGATTCTATCCTTGATGAAATTAAAAATATAGTAAAAGAATATAGAGTTGAAAAAATTGTTTTAGGTCTTCCTAAAAACATGAATAATACATTAGGAGAAAGAGCAGAAACAACATTAAAATTTAAAGAAAAATTAGAAGAAATTCTAGATATAGAAGTAGTAATGCAAGATGAAAGATTATCTACTGTTGCTGCTCATAATTATTTATTAGAAGCTAATTTATCACGCAAAAAAAGAAAAAAAGTTGTTGATAAAATGGCAGCAAATATAATTTTACAAACATATTTAGATATCGAGAAAGGAAGATAAAGATGGAAGAAAAAATGACTTTTAAAGCTATTAATGGCGAAGGTAAAGAAGTTGAATGTGAAGTTTTATTTACATTTGAATCAGATGAAACAAAGAAAAATTATATGGTATACACAGATAATACTGTTGATGAAAGTGGAAATATTAGAGTTTATGCTTCAATATATAACCCTGAAGAAGAAGCTAGCGAATTATTACCAATTGAAACTGATGCTGAATGGAGAATCATTGAAACTATTTTAGAAGAAATCCAAGCAGAAGTTAAAAGTAATGCAGCAAGCGGACAATAAAAACCGCTTTTTTTTAAAAACTATATTAATACTATTAGTAGTATTAGTAGTATCTTCTATAGTAGTTTTATTAATTTATAAAACGAATATTAAAGCAGTATCAAAAGAATCAAAAGAGGTAAAATTTGAAGTAAAAGAAAATCAAACTTATAGTACATTAGGTAGTGAATTAGAAAAACAGGGTTTAATTAAATCAGAATTTTTTTATAAAATTTATATTAAACTTAATAATCCAACAACATTACAAAAGGGCATTTATAATTTAAATCAAAATATGGATTTAAAACAAATTATAAATGAATTAGAAAAAGGATCTAATTTTAATGAAAATTTAATAAATATTACTTTTAAAGAAGGATTAAACATAAGAAAAGTAGCTAAGGTTATTAGTGAAAATACTAATAATTCTTATGAAGATATTATGAATTTAATGGTTGATAAAAATTATATTAATTCATTAATTAATGAATATTGGTTTTTAACAAATGATATTTTAAATAGTGATATTTATTATCCATTAGAGGGTTATCTTTTCCCTGAAACATATCAAATTGGAAAAGATTATGGTGCTAAAGATATTATTAAAGTTTTATTAAATCAAACTGATAAAATTTTAAGCGAATATAAAAATGATATACAAAATAGTAAATATTCTGTTCATCAAATATTAACATTGTCTTCAGTTGTTGAACTTGAAGCTGGTAATGCTGATGATAGAGCAGGTGTTGCTGGAGTATTTTATAATAGACTTAATTCAGGTTGGACATTAGGTAGTGATGTTACGACATATTATGGTTCTAAAATTGATGATTTTAAAATTAGTTTAACTTATAAAGAACTTAATGATTGTTCTAACAAATATAATACTAGATGTAGTAGTCTTGCAGGTCTTCCTGTTGGTCCTATTTGTAATCCAGGATTAGAATCTATTATTGCTAGTATTAAACCTTCTAGTCATAATTATTATTATTTCGTAGCTGATTGTAGTGGGAAAACTTATATGAATACTAATTCTAGTGGTCATTCTAGTACTATAAATATGCTAAAAAGCCAAAATAATTGGTGTGCTTAAAAAACATATATTTTTATATGTTTTTTTGTGCTAAAATATGTGTAGGAAGTGATATTATGAATTTACAGCAAATAGAATTATACGCTAAAGAAAACAATGTACCAATCATGGAAAAAGAAGGAATAGAATTCCTTACAAACTTTATAAAAGAAAATAATATTACAAATATTTTAGAAATTGGTGCTGCTATAGGATATTCTGCTATAAGAATGTGTTTAATAGATGATAAAATTAAGGTTACTACTATTGAACGTGATAAAGAAAGATATGATGAAGCAGTAAAAAATATAAAATCATTTAATTTAGAAGAAAGAATAAATATTATTTTTGGTGATGCCTTAGATATTGATGTTGAAGGTAAATTTGATCTTATATTTATTGATGCTGCTAAAAGCCAATCAATTAAATTTTTCACAAAATATGAAAAAAATCTTGATGATAATGGATTTATAATTACTGACAATATTAATTTTCATGGTCTTACATTTAGTGATAAACCAGCGCCTACAAGAAATTTAAGACAAATGATAAGAAAAATACATAATTATTTAGATTGGTTAAACAATAATAAAGACTATATAACTGAATATAAAAATATTGGTGATGGAGTTACTGTTTCAAGAAAAAAATAGGTATTGATGTATCTATTTTTTATTTGCTTATTTTGTTGACTAAAAGCCTATAATAATGTAAAATGATTATAGTAGATAATAAGCAAAAAATACGAGGGTGATGATATGAAAAGAGTAATTTTGATAACTTTATCAGTAATAGGTATGGCTTTTCTTATTTTTTATTTTGGTTTTAAAACAAATCAAGATAAATATAGTGAATTTGAAAATAGTGGATATATAATTTCTAAAGTATATGATACTGAAGGAAATTTTATAAAAAGTGAGAAATACTATTTTAGTGGCGGTACAAAATATAAAGAAAATTATTCAAATCAAGTAGAATTTGAAAATGTAAATGCCGAAAAAACTAAAGTAGCTGTTGAATCTTTTGTTCATTATGACAATGGTAGTATATCTTCGCTAAAGAAAGCAGCTATATTAAATTTAGATACACTAAATAATAAACAAGCAATTAAATATTATAATATTTATCCAAATACAATAATGGATAATAAAAACAATATTTACTCAGTAAATAATATAAAAACAAAATTAGAATTTACTAATTTTATTATGAAAATAAGTGATACCAAATATATTGTCGTTGGTAAAAACTTAAAATTAGTAATGCAAGATAAAGAAAAAACACTTGATAGTGGATATTATGAATTAGAATTTATTGAAGGGGATATCGTTAGAATCGAAAATAATGAAATATCACTTCAAAATGTTCCAACAAATGTAAGAGTTGATTTAGCAAATGGAATTGCAATTGATTTAGGTAATAAATACATCTTCAAAGAAGGCGAAGCTGTAATGAATCTAAATGAAATTACAATCGATTCTGATGATAATATTCAGTTAATTCCTGAACTTGAAGAAGAAAAAGAAGAAGAGGAAAAGAAAAATCCAATTGCTGGTCTTGGTGATGGGATTGTTAATACAGATAGACCTGATGATGAAGAAGAAGTAAATGAAAACGAAAGAGTTACTGATCCAATTTTTACAGTTGTAGATATGAATGTTACTTCTAATAAATTTCAGGCTGATGTACAAGTGGTTGATGCTTCTAATCTACTAGTTGATGATATATCATTAAAAATTATTGATTCATCAACAAATAAAATTGTATATCAAGCAAAAGAAATGCAAGGAACAATGAATTTTGGACTTGAAGTTGAAAACTTAGCTCCTAATACAAATTATATATTTGTTGTAAATTCTGCTTATAGCAAAAATGGTAATGATTATACAAGAGATTTTGTTCAAAAAACATTCTTAACTGAATCAGTTGGGGTAGAAATAGAAAAAGATTATTTTACAACTGATACATTATCATTCTTAGCAAAAAAGAAAAATTATTCAAATATCAAATCTTTTGATGCTACTTTACTTCAAGAAGAAAGAGTAATAGGAACTAAAACTATTGAATTTAATGGAGTAGGCGAAATTGAATTTAATTATGAAGAATTAGAAAATAATACAGAATATACATTAAGAATAAGTAATTATTTATATGAAGATTCAGTAATAACTGATTCATATATAGAAGACACAAATTATAAAACATTAAAACAAAAACCAAATGTAGGTAATGTAAGTTATGTTATTGATAAGAAAAATTCAGTATTTACTTTAAAATTAAGTAATACAGTTGACGTTGATAATGGTATAACTTCATTCCGCTATGAAATATATGATGCCAGAGTGCTTGAAGACATGACACCAGTTCAAGTTATTGAAAAAAATAAAAGTGGTTCTGTCGACGTTAGAGTTGATGATGTAAGTATTGAAAGAGGTATTCCATATACATTTAAAGTAGTTGCTATATTTAATGATAATGAAAAAGAATATGAATATGAAACAGAATATAGTGATATTTTAAAAATGGATGGTGTTGCATTCCCATCAATCAAATTTAATGCAGATGAAATTACTTTTGAAAAAATCAAAGGTAACATAGTAATCATAGACGATGGTAATACTATAGCTCTAGATGAATCTAGTAAAATGACTATTGTTTATACTGATTCAGTTGGAGTACAAAAAACAATTACTGCAAGTGGAAATTTAACTATTCCAATAAATATTAACTATTTAAGAAAAAATGAAACATATACATTCTCAGTTTATGCTAAAGTAGACCTCCAAGATGGTAATCCAGTTATAGATAACTGTTATATAGGTAGTACTATAGTTAGAACCGAGGATACTGATCCAATGTATTTAACGTACACTATAGATACGGCTAATACTGATAGTGCATTTAAAGTAAATGCTAAATTAGGGCCTTATAATAACAATGACACATTACTTGAAGCAAGTACTATGTCAGGGTTAATATTTAATTTATATGAAGGTACATCTACAAGTGGAACACTTGTAAAATCTGTTCGTAAGGTTGATAGAAATCTTGATGAATACGTTAGTGAATTACAAGAAGAATATTATGATAAAACATTCGCAATAACACCTGCGTTATTTAATATAAAAAATCAAGATTTAAAAGCTGAATATTATACTATTGAAGTACAATATGCTTATGACTATACGACATACAAAAATGAAATTGCAATTTTGAATAACATTATTACAGCTAAAACGGTAGGGTTTATTCCATCGCTTCCTGATGATACAGATAATGCAATGGATGTTGTTGCTATACGTAATAAAGATGCAGCAGAAAAACATCGTGATGATTTAGGCGAGGAAACTATTGTTGGTTATAAATTCAAAGGTTATTATGATAATTCTAGTAAATATGCTAGATATATAAATTATAAAATTTATAATGCCTTAACTGGACAATTAGTTGATACAATAAGATATACTGTTCCTGAAAGTGGAACTATTGGTTATGCAACAGCGTACTTAGAAGATGGAACAGCATATAGTAAAAATGATTTAGATTTTAGAAGAGGAAATATATATTATTTCTCATATGATGTTGAACTTGATTTAAATCTAGATGGAACTATTGATTCTAGTTTCCCATCTGATCCAACAGTAATATTAAAAAGTCAACAACATAAGGCATATAAAGAAAGTCCAACTATTCAAATGTATCCTGCAATAAGTGATGCAACATCATTTAGTTGGAAATATAAAATTAAAGATGTTGATTCAACAATAAAAGAAAACAAATTTAAGTATACAATTCAAGGTAAAAACAGAAATCCAGTTGACTTTACTGTTGAAGATTCTTATCAAACAGCTAAATTCACAGAATTAGAAGCTGGGTTTTTAGAAGTAAAAATAGAAACTGCAAATATAAAAGAAGAAACAGCAATTCAAGAACAAGTATTAATTTATCAATATTTTGATAGCGTATTTAATCCAAGTGAAGTTCAATACGAAGTATATAATGAAGTTAACCGTGTAATTTTTGCATTCTTAAATTACAATACAAATGACTTTTATAGAAGAGTAGCTGGAGCTAAAATTGTATTTACAGCCGGCCAAAATAGTGTTACTCTTGATAACTTAATAATTGATAATGGTAATATTATTATTGACTATGCTGACTTAGAACCATTAATTAACAAAGATATTACTCCAACAGTATATTTATACTATGATTCTGGAGTAACAGGATTTGAAAATGGTCATGATAAAATGGCACTTCAAATGATTAATAATGGAACAAGTGATTATGATGGTAAATATTATTATATGAATACAGCTACATCATTTTCAACAGCTGAAACACCAGAAAAATCATTATTTAATATTAGTTTAGATTTACAAAATTCAAAAATGTCTGTGTTAAATCAATTAACTCAAATAACAAACTTAATTGAAATCCAACAAGAAGCTGGAGGTATCAGTTACAACTATGAAATTTTATTCCCAAAAGGATTATCAGAAAAGCAAGCACAAAACAAATCAGATGCAACATTTAGATTTGACTCAATTATTCCATGTGTAAGCTTATTAAGTGATACAGGTGCATTGAACATTGCGCCAACATTAATTGGTATTAAATTTAAAGTTAATATGTATGGTGCTGGTGGAGATCGTATTTTAAATGAAAAAATATATGTTGAAATTTGGAAAACTGATGAATCAGGTATAACTGGAAATAAAGTTGCAACTCATGAATTAGCACTTTCAGATTTAACTAATATCATTTATTTTGATGATTTAATTCCAAATACAAATTATTATTTCAAACTTCTAGCCGACATTAAAGACGGTGAAGGAGCAAGTGCAACATATATTAGAGAACAACTATATGATGTTGACTATCAAACAAATACAAAAAATTATTATTTTAAAACATTAAATAACGTTGGGGTATCGAATGTAACAGCAGCTTATGTTGCAACATCATACCACGACAGAAGAATTAGACTTTCTTATAACTTAAGAGAAACAATCGGGTTTGACCGTATTGAATATGATATTTATCAAATTGATCCTGAAACAGGTGATAAAACAAAAACTGATTTATTAACTGATAATGATTATTTCTTTGATAAACAAATGACTAAATATATTTCTATTCCAGTTGGAAGTGGAATTGAAGCTAACTATACATATGAAATTGTTTTAAGGCCAATAGCCAAAGTAACAATTGATGGTATAAGTGAAGATATTATTCTGGAAAATGAAAACCATGCAACATTTGTATTTAATAAACTTTCAGAACCATATGTAGGTATTAGTTCAAGTATTACGCTCGATGGTATGGATTTCAAAGTAAATTTCTTCGATACTAGTAAAGCCGTTGTTGAAGATACATATTCAGTAACATTTACAGATGATTATGGTAATGATATAACTCCAGAAGAATATAAAGATGTTAAATTCTCAACTGGTGCAACAAAAAAATTCTCATTAACAGAAAATCTAGTACAAGGTACTAAATATTCAATTGAAGTTAAATATGCAATTAATATCTTAAATGGGGAAGCAACAATTGCTCCAAGAACTAAAAAATATTCAAGTACTTTAACAGAAACAGACGGTATTAATCTTGGTAATTTCTCGCTTACAGTTGATTCAAATGATACAAGTCGTATAAGATTATTATTCTATGATTCATACAAATTAACTGAAATAGATACAATTAGATATTCTATTTA
>CAJGDV010000038.1 GCA_904502155.1 uncultured Bacilli bacterium | reverse complement strand
TTCATCTAAATATGGACTATTTCTAAGATCAGATACTTTAACTGCATATATATCTCCATCATATTTTGGTAAATCTTCTGCTATATCTAAAGCATATTTTTTAGCAGCTTCAACAATAGCAGTTTTTTGTTCTCTTAATACTTTTATTTTGGCATTATTTATTGTTTTAGTCATAATTGGAATAGTAATTAAAGCTATAATACCTAATATTGTTAGGATTGAAATTAATTCTACTAAAGTAAAACCTTTATTCTTTTTCATATAATCCTCCTAACCTTGGCAACTAGTTTTAAATTCATATTCATACTCAACTTCACTACATTTGTAGCAAATACTTATACATCCTGTTAATTCTGTTTCTGTTACAGGATCAATAATTTTATCAGTATCAATATAGTTTTCATCTATTAAAGTTTGAACTTCTATGTGACTATATGTACCTCCTACTTCTGGTAGAATATAAGAATTTTTTATAGCATATTTTTTTGCTGCTTTAATTATTTCTTCAATTTGCACTTCTCTTGCTTCTTCTTTGGCTTTATTAATACTATTATTAACAATTGGAATTGATATTAAGACAATTAAACCTAATATTACAATAACTGCTAATAATTCAACTAATGAAAATCCTTTTTTCATACTATCACCTATTATTAATTATATCATAAAAAAAAGATAATTAAAATTATCTTTAAAATAGCATGAAATAAAATAAAGATCCCATAAAAAATCCTAATAGAGCACCACCCATAACTTCATATGGTTTATGTCCTAATTGTTCTTTAAGTTCATCAATACGATATTTCTTTTTATGTTTTTTTTCAAGTTCATCAACAATATCATTAATTGCTGCTGCTTGTTTTCCACTTTCATATCTTACACCTATAGCATCATAAGATACAATGAATGAGAAAATTAAACATGCTGCAAATAATGGGTCTTTAATTCCAACAGTATAACCTATTAAAGTTGTAAGAGACATACTAAATGTTGTATGAGTACTTGGCATACCACCAGCCCCATTAAATAAGCGTCCCCACTCTAGTCTTTTGTTTTTCCATGATTCTATAAAGAATTTGATTAATTGACATACACCTAGAGAAATAAAGGGACCTATTATATAAATATAATCCTTCATTTTACACCTACTTTATAATACTTTTTAAGAATGCTTTAGATTTTAAATATAAACCCGTATATCTAGAATAATAATCTTCAATAAAATTATCTATTTCTAATTCAATATCTTTAGAAATATCTATTTTATCTATTTTATCAATATCTATTAAATATAACATTCTTATTAATTTAATTGTTTTCTCATTAACAATTTTTTCATTTTTTAAACAATTATTACATACAAAACCACCATAATAAGAGGATATAGTGGCTATACCTTTTTTTGAATTACAATTTACACATGATTCTAAATTTGGAGCTACTCCTAAGTTATTTAAACATTTTAATTCTAATATAGATGTAATAATTTTAGGATTTAATCCTTCATCTAATTTATTTAAAGTATTTTTTAAATAATCAAAAAGAAAGTCGGATGCGCCATGTTTATATACTTGATTTATTAAATCAAGTATATAATTAGCATATCCGATTTTTATTATATCTTTTTTTATATTTTTATAATTATTAATTATGGTAACATCATTTAAATTGGACATTTTATCTTTATTATATTTCATAATAAAGTGTCCATGAGTTAAAATATTAGTTTGGTTTCTTAAATGATTTTTAAGTAAATTAGCACCCTTACAGTAGCAACCTATTACTTTATTATCAGTTGTTAAAATATTAATTATTTTACTTGTTTCACCATATTTTATCTCATTAATTATAATTCCTTCAAATGACTCTAACATATTTCTTCAAATCTATATTCTTGCTTTACATCTGGATATTTTTCTTTATCAACTTTTGATAAAAACATATCGTAGTCTCTAACCCAGATTTTATGATCACCATATAAGGCTTCATAAACAACTAGTTTACGCATATTTTCATCATTATTAGTTTCTGAGTCGTAAGCTACCATTAATACTTTATATTGTTTACCTTTAAAATGTCTATATATTTTACCTTTTTTTACTTCTCTCATTTTCTAACTCCTTGTATTTCATGTAGTATTCAATTTTTCCTGTGTTTTTAAATAAATCCCATAATAATTGTTTTTTCATTTTTTTTATTCACCTTTCTATTATATAGTGAACAAAAAAATTATTTTTATTCAAATTCATTAAATCCGAATTCTTGAAGATATTTTTCTTTATCTCTCCATTTTTTAATTACTTTAACATATAGTTCTAAGTAAACTTTTTTTTGTAATAATTCTTCTAAGTCTTTTCTAGCTTTAATTCCAATTTCTTTAATCTTAGTTCCTTGTTTACCAATAATAATTTTTTTAAGTGAATCTCTATCTACTACAATAACACCATTTATTACATAGTTTCCTTTTTTCTTTTCAACATGTTCAACATAGCATGTTAAAGAGTGTGGAACTTCTTCTTCAGTAAGTTCAAATACTTTTTCACGAATGATTTCACCAATTAAAAATTCTGTTGATTTATTTGTTATATCATTTTCACCATAATATTGAACTGAATCTGGTAAGTATTCTTTTAATACTTTTACTACTTCATCAACATTATCTTTTTTAAGAGCTGATACTGGTATTATTTCTTTAAAATCATATAAATCTTTATATTCAGCTATTTTTTGTAGTAATTCATCTTTTGTTAATTTATCGATTTTATTAATAATTAAAATAACTGGTTTTTCTACTTTATCAAGTCTTTCAATTATAAATTTATCTCCTGGACCTAATGGCATTGATGCGTCGATTAACATCATTACAACATCAACATCATCTATTGAATAATATGCTTGTTTGTTTAAATATTTACCTAATTTATGATTAGGTTTATGAATTCCTGGAGTATCTACAAATACTATTTGAGTATCTTTTTCATTATATATCCCTTGGATTGTATTTCTTGTTGTTTGTGGTTTGTCAGAAGTTATGGCTACTTTTTTTCCTACAATACTATTAAGTAAAGTTGACTTCCCTACATTAGGACGTCCTATTAAACTTACAAATCCTGATTTCATTTTTTTAAATCACTTTCATCAAATGGGAATGGACATAAGTCTTTAATAGTATAAATAGTTTCTTCACCTTTATTATTAACACATATAACTTCTTTATCTTGTTCAAATAATTCACATAATACTTGTCTACACATAAAGCATGGTGTACTTGCTTTTGGTTCATTTACATATACATATATTTTTTCAAAATCACCTTTTTTATATCCGTTTGATATTGCACTTACAATAGCACTTCTTTCAGCACATATTGTAGCTCCATAGCTAGCATTTTCAACATTAACTCCACCAAATTCTTGTCCATCTTTCATAACAGCAATTGCTGATACTCTAAATTTAGAATATGGTGAGTATGAATTTTCATTAAGTTTTTTTAATTTTTCTATCATTTTATCATCCTATCATTTCTATAATTTTTGGTAAAAATATTATTAATCCCCCGATTAAAGATGTTATGGAAAATATTAGTGTTGCACTACTGGCTGTATCTTTAGCTATTTTAGCAAGTGGATGAAACTTTGTTGTTTCTAAGTCTACTAATGCTTCTATTGATGTATTTATCATTTCTGTTGCTGAAACAGCACCAAAACATAAAATTACAAATAGCCATTCATATGCTGATATATTAAAATAAAATCCAGCAATACTAGTTACAATAACTGCAGCTAATATTATAATCATATTATGTTCACATTTAAGGGCATACCAAATACCACTTACTGCATGTCTAAAACTTTTATAATATCTTACTAAAAAATTTCCTGTATCTTTATTTCTTAATATTCGCTTCATTTAAAATCAACTCCTGTAATGAGAACATTTCTTCCTCGTCTTCTTTATTCATATGATCATATCCTAATAAATGTAAGAAACCATGAACTGCTAAGAAGCAAATTTCTCTTTTAAAACTATGTCCATATTCTATAGCTTGGCTTTTAGCCTTATCTATAGAAATATATATATCTCCTAGCATTCTATGTTCTAGTTTAATATCTTCATAGTCTTCTAAAGCAAATGTAATTACATCTGTTGGTCTATCAATATTTCTATAATCTCTATTTAATTTATGTATATATTCATTATCTACAATAATAATATTAAATTCTAAATTATCTAAGTTTTGATTTTTAATTGCTATATTAATTACATCTTCAACATCTTTTAATTCTTTTATTTCTTCATCTACTAATTTAATAATTTCTATTTGATTCACAAATTTACACCCCCAAGTTAATAAAATCTAATAAATATAATATGAATATTAGCGAAACTATCAAAATAATTATATTATAAAACCAGTCTTTTTTCAAGAATGACGGTAATATACTTTCTATTTTATAAAGGACGGTATATATATAAGCACCAATAATTCCACCCATTAAATTTAAAATAATATCATCAATATCAAATACACGTCCTATAACTAATTGAATAGTTTCAATACATGATGAAACTATTAAAGTTAATATAACGGCAAAATCTGGTTTTTCTAATTTTAAATAATATCCTACCATAAATCCATATGGCATAAACATAATTATATTTCCTATAATGTTTTTAAAAAATAACCGACTTCCTATTTCATATCTAAACATTTCTTTAAATGGTATAAAATTTGAAGAACTCCATGAGACATCTTCAAAAGTTACAACATAGAACATACATAAGACATAAACTACGAAAGCTAAAGAGAGAAATTCTTTATATAAAACAATTTTTTCTTTATTTTTTAATAAATAACATATTCTAAGTGTAACAAGAATAACAACACATACTAATATCATTGGCCATGTTTGACCAAGTATTTCTAAAAGACTATTTCTTATCATAATTACTCCTTTATTTGTTCATATTCTGTGATGTTTTCGTATACTGTATAAAACATTTCTAATTCTATTTTACTATCATTTAAATTTTGTTTCAATTGTTTTTCATGAATAATATATTCGTTGTCATTTAGTTGACCTAGAATTTTTTTTCTTCCTTCTTCTTTAGCTTTAATAATAGCTTCTGTTGGAGTTAAAAAAGTATTTCCTTTAACAATTTGGTTTTCTTCAACTATTTTTATAGTTAGAGGAAATAAATCAATTTTAAGTTTTTCTTTAATATTACTTTGTTTAAAATTATTAAACAAAGTAATATTCTTATTTAAAAAAGAAATATAAATATTATATTTTTTATTATTTGTTTTTTCATCTACTTCAAAAAAGTAAGGATAATCAATTTTAAGTTTATACCAAACTTCACCATATATTTCACCTTTTGCTGCAACTTTATTTTCTCCTACTATTCCACTTATAATTAAATCTCCTTTTTTAACATAAGATTCTTTTGTTACTATTATTTCTCCATTTTGACAATCTATTAATTTAATAACAGCATTTTTAGCAGCAATAATGTTTCGCGGCTTTATTTCTTCTTGTTTAGTTTTTATCTTTTTTTCTTGTAGTTTTACTATTATTTTAGTACCTATATTTTCTATATTAATCCATTCTATATTATTTTTTAATTTTTCTTTTATTTTCTTTTCTATAGTTTCTATTTCATTATTATTTTTTTTAAAAAAATACGTTTTTATTCCATTATTGTTTAGTTCTTTTAAAACTTTATTTTTTAAATTATTATCGTCTGTAATTATGTTTATATTTAAAATTAAATTGGAGAAAAAGATTGCCACTAAAATAGAAAAAAGTATTCCACTAATATATATTTTGTTTAGTTTTTTAATTTTATATTTTATATTATTATTTGATAATATTTCTAATTTATAAATTGTTTTTCTTTTTTCTATTTTTTTTAAATCTTTTTCTCTTATTTTTATTATTATATAATCTTTATTAGTTTTAATATAATAAATATTAATATCAGTTAATTTTTTTAATATTCGCTCGGGTTTATAACCCGTTATTTTTAATAAAATCATATAAGTTTTACTTCTTTTATTTCTCCTGATATTAATATTTCATGGTCAATCATTTTATTAATGGATAGCATTTTTCCTTTTATTTTTATTAATCCTTCTTTATAATTTAAATATATTTCATCTTCCGTAATAGAACTTATATCGTCATAATTAATAATATTTACTTTATTTTTATAAATTATTATTTTAAATTCTTGTTCTAAGAAATTATTTATTAAATTCATTAATATCACCTATATAATTTTATTAAAAAAAGAAGATTTTTATTATCTTCTTTTCTTATTTTGTTTAACTAAATTTTTTTCAATGATTAAACTAATTTCTTCAATCTTTTTTAGCATTTCTTTTGTATATTCTAAAGATGACATTTTTGATAGTTTATCAACATGTTTTGGGTCGCCTTCCATAAGCATATCTGAATTATTCATATAATTGAATCTTCCAGCAAATAAGGCTTCTTTAAGGGCTAATAATTGGTTATTATTCATAACCATACAATTAAGTTCTAGTTTAGTTGTTGTTAATCTTATCATTTGATCAAATAATATATTATTAAAGAACATTTTGTCTTCGCCGTCTTCTTTAAATTTTTTAATATCATCTAAATAACTTGATTTAGCTTTTTCACATAGTTTTTCATCTTTTTTAAGATTATTAAAATATTCTTCTTTTAAATTAACTAATTCAAATAATGTTCTTTTTTTACCATTTTTATATTCATAATAAAAGTATTTATTATTTTTAATGTCTTTATTTTTTGCTATTATCTTATCAAATTGTTTATTTATCATATCATATGATTTAGTACATCTTTTCATTAATTCTTGTTTTATTTTTTCTTCGTATATTGCTATTAATTCTTTGTTGTTTTTATAGTTTTTTCTAAGTTCTTTTACTACTTGTTTATAGCCATATAAATTAGCTTGAATTTCAAGTTCAAAATAGTCATGATATTTTGTGTAAAATTCAGGGTCTAATTCTGCTAATTTTATTTCTTTTAAATATTTATATTGATCTATATTTGGGTATTTATTTAGTGCGATTGGTTCATTACTTTGCATAATATGGCAAAGTTCATGATTAACTGTTTTTAATATTTCAAAATATACATTATTACTATTAGTAAAAGAAAATAATAGATCATTAAAATGTGATATATTCATAAGAACTTTTTTATTATTTTTACATTCACCTTTAATTTTTTTAAATTCATTTTGTTTTTGTAAAGCATATTTATGGTCGCCTGTTGTATTTACTATATAATTAAAATATTCTTCAATAGTAAAACATTTAGGTTCTACAAATAAATTTAGTTTATGAGCATTAAGTTTAATTATAGAGCTTACAGCTGTTTTAAGTTCTAAAGATGGTTTCACAATTTTATTTAAACTAGCATTATAATCTTTTTTATTTTCTTTGAAAATACCATTTTCTTGTTGGTATTTAATATATTCTTCTAACATATATTTGTGGACAATATTATTAGGTTCTAAATAATCAATATTTTCTTCAACTGTTTTAATTAAGTTTTTCTTATCTATTTTTTTTATTTGTGCTAAATAGTTTTCCTTTGAAATAATACTTCCCATATATTTTTGATAAACAGCATCATTTTTTAAGATAGAAAGTATTACGGGATCAAATAAATCAATAAATTTTTTGTTTAAAGAATTATTAATTATTGATTTAAAGTTTATATCGTTTAATTTGTCTTGGATGTAACTATTTTCTATATCTTTATCATTAAGTTTTAAGTTAATTATATAATTTATACTATTTAAATATAACTTCTGCATACTATCCTCTACTTTCTATTTAGATTATATCACAAAAAAAAGATAATTTACATTATCTTTGGTTTATTAATTTATATCTTTTATCTAATCTTTTATTTTCTTCAATATTTATTTTTTCTTCAATTAGGGGTAAATAATCATATAATCTTGTTATTTGTTCATTAAAAATATCATTTTTAATATTTTGATAAGCTTTTAAATTAGCATCTATTTCCATTTCATAATAATCATGATTAAATAAATAATTATTATAATTATTTTTTATTGATTTAAGATTATCAACAATAACATCAGTAGGATTAAATATTTGTTTTTGATGTTCAAGTTCATGATATAGTATTTTTAAAAAATTAATATCATTTATATTAATATCATTAGATAAATTATCTAATAGACAAAACATATTTAATCTTAAATGATTATCACTTTTATCATAATTTGCTAAAAAATTTGTATTTTTATAATAATAAATACTATATATTCTTTGTCCTTTATATTCTTTTTTAATCATTATATTTTTATAATCAATAATTTCAGGAACAATTGTATATCCATTTTCTTTTGCTTTTAAAATACAAAAATTATTAAAGTATTTTATAATGTGTTTTTTATTTGTTATAATGCCTGTTTGATTTCTTTGTTGTATGTATTTATGCATGTTATCTCCTATAGATTTATTTTCTTATATTCTTCTGTTTCTCTTAAATTTTCTTGGAATTCTAAATTTTTATAGACAATTCCTATTTTTTCTTTATGTCTTGGTAATAATCCTTCTTCAATTTCCATGATAATTCTTTTAAATGCTTGTATATTAGCATCTATTTCAAGTTCAAAATAGTCGTGATATAGGGCGTATCTATTTTGTGTGATTGGCCCATTTGCATCTTGTAAAATTGTTTTTAAATTTCCTTCTATTATTTCGTTCATTTCATTTTTAAATTGAATTTGATGTGCTAGTTCATGATAAATAAATTTTAAAAATTTGATTTCCTCTATAGTTATATCTTTTTTTAAGTCTATCATTAATAAAAAGTTTTTTAAGTATAATTTAATTACATCATTACTATTAGTATAACAACCTATTGAAGTATTTAATAAATATTTTTTTAAATTAAAATATTTTAAATAGGCTGGAATATCTTTATCAGTTATAATTGATTTTGCTGTAATAACTTTAGGAGTTATAGTAAAACCATTTTCAGCAGCTTTAACTATTGTTGCATTATTAAAATAGGTAATAATATTATTTTTTACTTCTTTATTTATTTTTTTATTATCATCTGTAATATCTTGATAAATACCTTTTAAATTTCGCTCTAAAATATATTTTTCCATAACATACTCACTCCTTAAAACAAGGGCTATTATATCATAAAATATGTTATGTGCAAATTAGTTAGTGTGAATTTGACAAATTCTATTTTTAGATGTATATTAATCGCATATCAGGGGAATCTCTTTTCTATAAAAATATATATATCATTTTCCATTTATTATCACCTGATATACACAGCCTTAATGGCTGTTTTTTGTTATATCAATAAATTCTTTTGCTATTTTTTTTATCTTTTTTTTCTCTATGTTTATTTTAGCTTGATTTCTTAGTTCAACTAAATCTACTGATCTAGTTATTCCTTCTTCTATTTTTTTGTTTGCTTCTTTTGCTAGTTTAGAAAGTTCTGTTTCTCCTGTTTTCATCCATTCATTAAATTCTACTAATTCTACTTTCTTCATGTGTAACCTCTTTCTACTATAAACATTATATCAAAAAAAAGAAGGTAATTAAATACCTTCTA
>CAJGDV010000037.1 GCA_904502155.1 uncultured Bacilli bacterium | reverse complement strand
CTGTATATTCTCGTTTATATACTACAAGAAAAGTTGTAACAGTAGACTAAAAAAAGGAATGACATTTGTCATTCCTTTTAAATATAAAAAAAAATACTAGTTAGCAGCATTTTTCTTTAAAGTTCTAAGTTCTCTAGCTGTCATTACAACAGTTTCACCATTATCTAATTTAACTTTTTGATAATTTGGTTTTTGAGCATGTCTTGTAGCATTACAAGCATGTGATCTTCTATTTCCAAATAATGGAGTTTTGTTACTTACTTTTTTAGCCATCCTTATTCCTCCTCATAAATTTATAAATTTGTTCCTTGCTTAATAACTTTATCATAAATTTATTAATAAGTCAAATATTTTAAAGGAAATATTAACTTTTTACTTTAAAAAAAAATAAAATGTGTTAAAATGATTTTAGATAGGGGGAATAAAAATGTTTGCACCATTATATTTAAAAACAAATAATAGCATTTTAAAAAGTTTAATCAAAATAAATGAACTTATAGACTATGCTAAAAAAAATGATATTAAAGCTTTAACTATAACAGATGAAAATATGTATGGTACATACGATTTTTATAAAGAATGTATTAAAAATGATATAAAACCTATAATAGGTTTAGAAATAAAAATACAAGAAAAAATAGTATTATACGCTAAAAATTATGATGGATATAGAAACTTAATGAAACTTTCAACAATACAATCAGAAAGAGAAATAGAAGCCAGTGAATTAAAACAATATAGTGATAACTTAATATGTATTTTACCTTACAAAGCAAGTAAATTTTATCCTAAATTAAAATTAATATTTGAAGATATATATTGTTCCTATACAAAACCAAGTGAAAGACAAACATTAAGTAAACTTCCAAAAGTATTTATGAATGAAATACTATATTTAGAAAAAGATGACTTTAAATATTTAAAATTTCTAATAGCAATAAAAGAAGGAAAAACAATAAATGAAATAAAAATAGAAAATAAAAATAATTATTTAGTACTAGAAGAAATTTTAAAAAAATTACCCCTAGAAGATTTAGAAAACAATTATGAAATTGTAAATAAATGTAATGTAGAAATTAATAAGACGGAAGGGTTACTACCTAAAGCTATTGTAGATAAAGATAGTAAGATAGTACTTAAAGAAGAATGTATTAAAGGTTTAAAAAGAATTTTTGGTAAAGAAGTTAATAAAATATATATTGATAGACTTAAAATAGAATTAGATATAATTGAAAAGATGGGATTTTGTGATTATTTTTTAGTTGTTAGTGATTTTATTAGTTATGCTAAAAATAATAATATTTATATTGGACCAGGAAGAGGTTCAGCAGCAGGCTCATTAGTGTCTTATTTGCTTGATATAACGGAAATAGACCCTATTAAGTATAATTTATTATTTGAACGTTTTCTAAACCCAGAACGCGTTACAATGCCCGATATAGACATAGATATACAAGACGATAGAAGAAAAGAAGTAATTGATTACTGTATTAATAAATATGGCGAAAAAAGAGTAGTACCAATAATATCATTTACAACAATGAAAGCTAAAAATGCTATAAGAGATGTTGGAAGAGTAATGAATATAGAACTATCTAAAATAGATTATATATCAAAAAAATTAGATTCTAAACTATCATTAAAAGAAAATATAACTCAAAATAAAGAATTAAAAGAAATAATTAAAACAGATAAAATTTATACTATTTTATTTAATGTAGCATTAAAATTAGAAAATATAAAAAGAGCAACATCTATTCATGCTGCTGGTGTAATTATGTGTCCTTATGATATTGATAATTATATACCACTTGATAAATCAAACAAAGACTTTTATACAACAGCATACAATATGGATTACCTAGAAGAATTAGGTCTTTTAAAAATGGACTTTCTATCTTTAACTAATTTAAAGGCAATTCATAATATTGTTGATGATATCGGTAATATTGATTTAAAAGAAATACCATTAAATGATAAAAAGACACTAGATTTATTTTATAAAGGAGATACCAAAGGTATCTTCCAGTTTGAAAAAGAAGGAATGATAAACTTCCTAAAAAAATTAAAACCAAAAACATTCGAAGATGTATATGCTGCAATAGCATTATATAGACCAGGAGCAATGCAATTTATAGATAATTATATTGATCGAAAAAATGGAATAGAAAAAATAGATTATATTGATCCAATTTTAGAAAAAATATTAAAACCAACATACGGTATAATGATTTACCAAGAACAAGTAATGCAAGTAGCAAGAGAGTTTGCAGGATACACATTAGGAGAAGCAGACCTTCTTAGAAGAGCTATGGGAAAGAAAAAAGAAGAAATCATACTAAAACAAAAAGAAAAATTTATAAAACAAAGTATTCAAAGAGGTCATACAGAAAAAAAAGCAAACGAAGTTTATGAAATTATTTTAAAGTTTGCAAGTTATGGTTTTAATAAAAGTCACTCTGTAGCATATTCAAAAATATCGTATGATGAAGCATATTTAAAAGCACACTATAGACCATATTTTATGAAAAACATGCTAAATAATTCATTAGGTGCTACCGAAAATGTTAGAGAATATATTAATGACCTTAAAAAACATAATATTAAAATTATTATGCCAAGTATAAATAAAAGTAATCTTTTATTTGAAATACAAAATAGCGAAGTTATTTATCCTTTTAAAGGAATTAAAGGAATTGGTCAAAGTGCATCACTTAAGATTATAAATGAAAGACCATTTAATGATGTTTTTGATTTTTTTAAAAAATGTTATGGTAAGGAAGTAAATAGAAAAACAATTGAAAATTTAATTCTATCAGGATGTTTAGATGAATTTAATTATAATAGGCAAACATTAATGAGAAATTTAGATTCACTTATTAATTATGCTGAAACAGATTATGGAATAGATTTAGGAATAGATTTAAAACCTGAAATTAAATTATGTGAAGAATTTAGTTCTAAAGATTTATTAGATTTTGAATATGAATTATTTGGATTTTATTTAAGAAAACATCCAGTTAGTGATTTTAAAAATTACATTAAAATTGAAAATTTTAGATCAAATCAAACATTAAAAACAGTTTTATTAATTAATAGAATTAATAAAATAAAAACAAAGAAAAATGAGAATATGCTATTTTTAACTGGTAGTGATGAAACTGGTGATATTGAAATGGTAATATTTCCTAAAACATATGAAAATATACCTGAAATAAAAATAGGTAATATAATTTTAATTGATGGAAAAGTAGATAAAAGAGATGATTTACAATTAATTATAAATAATTTAAAAGTATTGAGTTAAAATTAATTTTATATTATAATATTTACGAAAGGACGGACACAATGGAAGAAATTTTATTAGAAACTGAAATGAATATGCAAAGTGCTATTGAGTCACTTGATAAAAGATTATTAAATATTAGAGCTGGAAGAGCTAATCCTGCTATTTTAGATGGTGTTATGGTAAATTATTATGGTGCACCAACTCCACTTAAACAATTAGCTACTATTTCAATTCCAGAAGCTAGACAATTAATGATTAAACCATTTGATAAATCTAGTTTAGGTTTAATTGAAAAAGGAATTTATGAGGCTAATGTTGGTTTAACACCAAATAATAATGGTGAAGTAATTATTTTAAATATCCCAGCACTTACTGAACAAACAAGAAGAGATTATGTTAAACAATCAAAACAAATTGCTGAAGAAGCTAAAATCGCTTTAAGAAATATTAGACAAAGTGCTAATAATGATATTAAAAAATTAGAAATTACTGATGATGAAAAGAAAGCCTTAAATGATGATGTTCAAGAATTAATTAATAAGTTTAATAAAATTGTTGATGATAAATTTAAAGCAAAAGAAACAGAATTAATGACTGTATAAACAGTATTTATTTCTGTTTTTCTTTTGCTTTTTTTTTGATATAATTGTTAATAGGAGGGATTGCTATGGTAAAGAAAGTTATATATATATCAGTTATATTCATTTGTACATTTATAGTATCTATCCTTGGAATAAATGTTTCCATAGTATCTTTAGGTAGTGATAATATTATAGGTATAGATGAAGCTAAAGATAAAAATGTTGATTGCATTTTAGTATTAGGTGCTAGTGTTTATTCTAATTTAACACCAAGTCCTATGCTCGAGGATAGACTACTTAAATCAATTGAACTTTATAATGCTGGTGTTAGCAATCGACTTTTAATGAGTGGAGATCATAGATCTGATGATTATAACGAAGTACAAACAATGAAAAACTATGCTATTTTTAATAATATTAAATCTAGTGATATTTTTATGGACCACTATGGAATAAATACTTATGAAAGTTTATATCGTGCTAAACATATTTTTAAAGTTAAAAAACTAGTTATTGTTACGCAAGAATATCATTTATATAGAGCACTTTATATTGCTCAAAAACTAGGCCTAGAAGCTTACGGAGTACCAACTGATGTAATTGTATACAAAGACCAAAATAAACGCGATATAAGAGAATTCTTTGCCCGAATAAAAGCTTTCTTTACTACAAGTATAAAAGCTGAAAAGAAAAACAACGAAAAGGAAATACCAATAACAGGAAACGGAGATGTGACAAATTAATTTACTAAAATAATATAAAATGATATAATTAATAATAGAAAGGATGTTAGATATGTTAAGAAAAAATAAAAATGATAACAATATAAATATGACAGAATTAAACAATGTTATAGAACTATCAAAAAAAGTTTTACATGTTCTTTATTTTATGCTTGTTATGGTTGCTATTTTTGTATTTATAAGAATTGGAAAAGAATTAAAAATCTTTTCAGCAATAATAACTATATTATCAATAGTTAGTCCTTTATTTATAGGGATGATAATAGCATGGCTTTTAAATCCCCTTGTAACATGGTTACAAAAACAAGGAGTAAGAAGAGTACTAGCAACATTTATTGTTTATTTTACTATTATAGGATTAATATCTTTTGTTTTTACAGCATTAGTTCCTTCATTATATAGTCAAGTAAACGATTTTGCATCAATGATACCAACAACATATGATTCAATCAGAAACTGGATTGATGAATTATTTGAAAAATTAAATTATCAAAATTCAATTGACTTTTTGAAAATTAAAGAAGAATTATTAGGAGAAATTAGCAAATATGGTGAAAAATTTGCCCAAAGTTTACCTGATATAGTAATATCAGCAATAAGTTCATTAATTTCTGGAATCGGAACAATATTCGTAAGTCTAGTAATTGGTTTCTTCTTAATTATTGGATTTGAAAATACAGATGCTTTAATCGATTTTTTACCTAAAAGAATTCAAAATAATACAAGAGAATTATTATTTGATGTTAATTTAGCATGCCGTAGTTTTGTTACTGGTTCACTTATAGATTGTTTATTTATTTTCTTTATATCTTCAATTGGACTATATTTTGTAGGATTAAAAGCACCATTATTATTTGGTTTATTCTGTGGAGTTACAAATATCATTCCATATTTAGGACCATATTTAGGTGGAATACCAGCTGTTATTATTGGGTTTACTCAAGGTACATCAGTAGGTATATTAACACTTATTGTAATTGGAATTATTCAATTACTTGAAGGAAATTTATTACAACCAATCATTTTATCAAAAACAACAAAGTTACATCCAATAACAATTATGCTTGGATTACTTGTGTTCGGACATTTCTTTGGAATTGTTGGAATGGTTATTGCAACACCATTAATGGCAGCTTTTAAAGCAATTATCTTGTTTTTTGATAAAAAGTATGATATATTAGATATCAATTAAATCAATGACGAAGAAAAGTAAGTATAATTTATTTTATAGAGACTTAATGTTTGGTGGAAATTAAGATTTAAATATACTGAAAGCTACTTTAGAGTGCATAGCAAACTATGCCGGGTTTTTGCCCGTTATTCAAATTAAGAAAAAATTAGGATGGTACCACGGCTTTTCGTTCCTAGCGAATAGCCATGGTACTTTTTTTATAGGAGGATAAGATGGAATTTATTAATAGAAATCCAAAAATAATTATCATTAGTGGTAAAGCATCAAGTGGTAAGTCATTATCTGCTAATATTATTAAGGAAAATACTAATAATACAATTTTATTAGCATACGCTGATTATTTAAAAATGTATGCTAAAAATATTAGTGGATGGGATGGATCTGAAGATACTAAACCTAGAGAATTATTACAACAATTAGGTGTTGAACTAATTAAAAATAATATTAATGAAAACATGCTAATTAATAGAATTATAGAAGATATAAAAGTATATTCATACTTTTATGACTATATTGTTATAACAGACGCCCGTTTTCCAAATGAAATAGAAAGCATTAAAAAAGAATTTGATAATGTTATATCAGTAAGAATAAATAGAAATATTTATAATTTAGATAAAAAATATCAAAATCATAGTACGGAAACAGGTATGGATGAATATAACAATTATGACTATGTAATAGACAATAACAGTGATTTAAAAGCATTAGAAATAAAAGTAATGGAGGTAGTAAAAAATGCATAAAATCGTAGCAATAGATGGTCCTGCAGGAAGTGGAAAAGGAACAATAGCAGGAATAGTAAGTAAAGAATGTAATTTAGTAAATATTGATACAGGAGCAACATATCGTTGCGTAGCTTTAAAAGCCTTAAGAAATGGACTTAATTTAGAAGATAAAAAAGCCATTATTGAACTATCTAAAGATATTAACATTGAATTTACAAAAGATGCTAGAGTATTTTTAGATGGCGAAGAAGTAACAGATGATATTAGATCAAAAGAAGTTACTAAAATTGTTTCACCAATTTCTAGTATTGTTGAAGTAAGAGAAAATATGGTTGAATTACAAAGAAAATTAGCAGGAGACAATGATGTAATTTTAGAAGGAAGAGATATTACAACTGTAGTATTCCCTAATGCTAATTATAAATTTTATTTAGATGCAACTCTTGAAGAAAGAGCACAAAGAAGATTTAAACAAAATAAAGAAAAAGGCATTGATATGACCTATGAAGAAATTTATGAAAATATAAAAGCAAGAGATTATAATGATATGCATAAAGAAGTAGGATCACTTACAAGAACAGATGAGCAAGTTTATATTGATTCTACTGATTTAACAATTGAAGAGGTTGCAAAAATTATAATTGACATTGTAAATGGAGGTAAATAACATGAAAATTAAAGATTTATATATTGATTATTTTATAAGTAAAGGACATAAACAAATTCCAAGTGCACCAGTAGTACCTGAAAATGATCCATCAGTACTTTTTAATACAGCAGGTATGCAACCTTTAGTTCCATACTTAATGGGGAAAAGCCATCCATATGGAACTAGATTATGTGATTACCAAAAATGTATTAGAACAAATGATTTAGAAGAAGTAGGAGATAAAACACATCATACATTCTTCGAAATGCTTGGTAACTGGAGTTTAGGAGATTATTTTAAAAAAGAAAGTATTGAATTTAGTTTTGAATTTTTAACTAAAGTTTTAAATATTCCAGTAGAAAAATTAGCTGTTACTGTTTTTGAAGGGGATAAAGATATTCCAAGAGATGAAGTAAGTGCTAATATTTGGAGAGAATTAGGTATTAAAGATGAAAGAATTTCATATTTAGGTGCTGATGATAATTTCTGGATAGCTGGAGAAAGTGGACCATGTGGTGGCGATACTGAAATTTTCTATTGGAGAAGTGAAGATCCAGTACCAGAAAAACATGACCCAGAAGATGAAAGATGGGTAGAAATTTGGAATAACGTATTTATGGAATTTAATAAAGATAAAGATGGTAACATTACAGAATTACCTAAGAAAAACGTAGATACTGGAATGGGATTAGAAAGAATTACAGCTGTTTTAGAAGGTGTTGATGACAACTATAAAACTAGCATCTGGACAAATATTATTGCTGAAATAGAAAAAGCTTCAAATAAAAAATATGAAGGAAATGAAGTTAGTATGAGAATTATTGCTGACCATATAAGAACAGCAGTATTCATTTCAGCAGACCCTGCTGGAATTAGACCATCTAATACTGATCAAGGATATATTTTAAGAAGATTAATAAGAAGAGCAATTAGACATGCTAAAAAACTTGAAATCGATGTAAATAGTGATTGGGAAGCAAATATTGCTAATGCAATTATGGATTTATATGAAAAATATTATGTTGAAATTAAAGAAAATAGAAATGTTGTTTTAGAAGTATTAAAAGGTGAAAAAGTTAAGTTTAATAGAACACTTGAAAAAGGATTAAGAGAATTTGAAAAAATAACTAATGGTTACCAATTTGATTGTTTAGATAAAGATTTAGCATTTAAACTTTTTGATACATATGGATTCCCAATTGAACTTACAGTTGAACTTGCAAGTGAAAGAAATCTAGACGTTGATGTTAATGGTTTTTATGAAAAATATAAAGAACATCAAGAAAAATCTAGAGCAGGAGCAAGTGAAAAATTTAAAGGTGGATTAGCATCTACAGGTGAAATTGAAACTAAATACCATACTGCAACACATTTATTAAATGCTGCTTTAAAAGTAGTAGTTGATGAAAATGTACATCAAAAAGGAAGTAATATTACAGCTGAAAGAATGAGATTCGATTTTTCTTGTGATCATAAACTTACTGATGAAGAAAAAACAAAAGCTGAAAATTTAGTTAATGAATGGATTAAAATGGATCTTCCTGTAACAAGTAAGGAAATGTCAAAAGAAGAAGCTGTTAATTCAGGTGCTGAATGTATGTTCTTAGATAGATATCCTGATGTTGTAACAGTTTACTATATTGGTGATGTTTCAAAAGAATTATGTGGAGGACCACATGTATCTTCTACAGGATGCTTAGGAACATTTAAAATTAAAAAAGAAGAAGCTTCTTCACAAGGTGTTAGAAGAATAAAAGCTGTATTAGAATAAGATATATTCTTATTCTTTTTTTTATGTTATAATTTAAAGTAGGGTGATAGAATGAAGAAGGGTTTTACATTAATTGAATTATTGGCAGTTATTTTAATTTTAGGGATTATTGCCCTTATAGCAATACCAACTGTTACAAATATAATAGAAGAAGCAAGAATGGGTGCTTTTAAAGCAACAGTTAATGAAATAGCGAATGTTGCTGAGCAAAATTGTCAGGTAGAAGGAATTAAAAATTTAACGCAAACAACAAAAATTAATTTTGAAAACGGTAATCCATCCATTAATTTAGATTATAAAGGTACAAGTCCAGATAGTGGATTTATTAATTTAAGTAATGATTGTGCAAGTACATTTAAGCTTGCTGATAGTAGATACTGTGCTGTTAAGGATTCTTCTGATGGTGATATTGTAATTAGTAAAGTATCTGAAGGAAACTGCAATATTGAAGATAATGTTGCATATACACCAGACGAATGTTTTGTATTTGATAGTAGCACAGGAACAATAAAAGAATATTTATGTGGTGAGAAAAATGGGGAAAAACCTGCAAAATATTATCCAGATGTTGTTATTCCTAAAAAAATTAATGGAGTAACTGTTAAACATATAGGTGAGCAAGCATTTAGTACTTCTTATGTTGGTTTCTTAGGATTTACAGATGATTATATATATGCAAGAATAAATTCAATAGTATTTCCGGATACATTAGAAACGATTGCCGCTTGGGCATTTTATGAAAATGATGTTACATATTTTAACTTACCATCTAGTTTAAAATTAATCGAGGGAGAAGCATTTAATACTAACCATGAAATCACTATTGAACTAGGTCATTTAGCTTATGATTTTACTCCAGATAATTATTATGGTCTT
The DNA here is from genome assembly GCA_904502155.1 of uncultured Bacilli bacterium. Lineage (GTDB taxonomy): Bacteria > Bacillota_I > Bacilli_A > RF39 > UBA660 > CAJGDV01. The sequence goes on along the minus strand of CAJGDV010000037.1, from coordinate 430 downwards.
GTAACTGCATTATACTCATGCGAAATGTACCCAAATAAATGGACTGTTAAATATAATGCATTAGATGATAATTACAAAAATTTTATGATTGATTCAGGTGAATTTGTAGAAGGTGAACCAAGTGATGATATAAATACTTTTAAAATTGAAACTTATGCTGATTATCAGTTGTTTAAATTTAATGAGACTCAAGTAGGATGTGAATAAATATGAAGAAAGGTTTTACATTAATTGAATTATTAGCAGTTATTTTAATTTTAGGAATTATTGCTCTTATTGCAATACCTACTGTTAATAATATTTTAGAAGAAGCACGAATGGGAGCGTTTAAAACAAGCGTTAGTCAAGTTGCTAAATCAGCCGAAGAAAATTGTCAGTTACAACAAATTAAAAATGAAGAATTAACTAATAAAATTACTTTTGAAGATGG
>CAJGDV010000036.1 GCA_904502155.1 uncultured Bacilli bacterium | reverse complement strand
TCTTTAACATTTATTGATAACTTTGCTTTTGCAAATAATAAAATTTCATCTTTAACAATACCAACAGGATCATATATAGATTTAACAGAAGGAGGAATGTTTAATAATAATCAACTTCCTGATGATAAAGCCTTTATATATGCTCGTAATACAGATGGAACGATAGATTATACTACACTTGCAAGTTATGGTGGTTCAAAAAGATCAAATGTTGTAATTCCTAATACAGTAAAATATATTTTAGGAAGAAGTTTTTGCAATATATCAAATCTTACATCAGTAACTATTTCTGAAGGCGTAAGAGAAATTCATTATCAAGCATTTGAGTCAACAGGACTTACATCTATAAATTTACCAAGTACACTTTTAACGCTTGAAGAAAAAGTATTTAATGGAACAAAAATTTCATCACTTGAAATTCCTGAAAGCATTAACTTTATCAATGCATCAGCTTTTTCAGGAATGTCAAAATTAACAAACATAGTAATAAACAAAGAATACAATTCAATTGAAGGTTCACCTTGGGGAGCAAATAATGCTGCTGTTGAGTGGACAAAATAAAAAAAGACGAAAGTCTTTTTTTGTGTTATAATATCATTGGTGATTTTTATGTTTAAAATTGGAAATTTAGAAATTAAAAACAATGTAGTTTTAGCTCCAATGGCTGGTATATGTAATAGTGCATATAGAACAATAATAAAAGAAATGGGATGCGGACTTATATATGCTGAAATGGTAAGCGATAAAGCAATAACATTTGGTAATCAAAAAACAATAGATATGCTTTATATGACAGACTTTGAAAGACCAATAGCACAGCAAATATTTGGTTCAGACAAAGAATCTTTTGTCACTAGTGCTAAATATATATATGAAGTTATGAAGCCAGACATAATAGATATTAATATGGGATGTCCTGTTCCTAAAGTTGCTGTAAGAGCGCAAGCAGGAAGTGCCTTATTAAAATCTCCTGATAAAGTTTATGAAATAGTAAAAGCTGTTGCTAATTCAGTTCCAGTACCAGTTACAGTTAAAATCAGATCAGGATGGGATGAAAATAGCATAAATGCTGTTGAAATAGCTAAAATAGTGGAAAAAGCAGGAGCTAGTGCAATAACAGTTCATCCAAGAACAAGAGCACAAGGATATTCAGGAAAAGCAAATTGGGATATCATAAAACAAGTCAAAGAAAATGTAAATATTCCTGTTATTGGTAATGGAGATATTAAAACATGTTATGATGCTAAACGAATGATTGATGAAACAAAATGTGATGCTGTAATGATTGGAAGAGGCGTTTTAGGAAATCCATGGTTAATAAAAGAAACTATTGATTATTTAGATAAAGGTATTATTCCAAAACCAATTTCACCATATGAAAAAATTGATATGATAAAAAAACATTTAAAATTACTAAAAGAAACTAAAAATGATAAACTAGCATTATTAGAAATTAGAGGACATGCTACATGGTATTTAAAAGGTATTCCAAATAGCAGTAATTTAAGAAATGATATATGTCATGTTAAAACAATAGATGAATTATTAATTATTTTAGATGAATTTAAAAAGAGGTTAGATAATGAAAGTTAGTTTTAAAAGAAGACTAATAGCTTATATAATTGATTTAGCACTATTAAGTATTTTAGTAACACTTACTTTAGTAATCTTTCCTAATGATAAAAAAGAAATTAAACAAATTAATAATAATATTAACATTATTACAGAAGATTTATTAAATGATAAAATTGATAATAGTCAATATTTAAATATGTATGCTAAATATAATTATAAATTAGAAAAAAAACAAATTAAAACAAATGTTTTAAATCTTATATACATTATATTTTTATATATTTTAGTACCGTTTTTTGCAGGCGGACAGACAATTGGAAAAATAGTAACAAAAATTAAAATTGTTAATGAAGACAATACTGATATTCAATTTAATAAGTTAATTATTAGAAGTTTATTTGTAAACTTTCTAATATATCCTATTGTAACAATACCTTTAATATATTTATTTTCAGCAAAGATATATTTTATATTGTCATTATTTTTAATTTTAATTGAATTTTTATTAGTACTTTTTACTATTTTTATGGTATTATATAGGCATGACCGAAAAGGAATTCATGACATTTTAACTAAAACAAAAGTAATAAAATTATAGAAGGTGATAAAATGAGAGAATTTACAGAACAAGAATTAGTTAGAAGAGAAAAAGTAAATGCTTTAATTGAAAAAAATATTGATCCATTTGGAGGTCGTTACGATGTAACAACTGATTCAAAAGAAATTAAAGAAACATATATTGATAAAACAAAAGAAGAACTTGAAGAAATGAAAGTACAAGTTAAAGTAGCTGGACGTATTATGTCAAAACGTCGTAGTGGTAAAACTGGTTTTTTCCATATTCAAGATAAATACGGTAAAATTCAAATTTATATTAGAATTGACAATGTTGGAGAAGAAGCTTATGAATTATTTAAAACTTCAGACATTGGTGATATTGTAGGAATTAATGGTTATATTTTCAAAACAAATACTGGTGAATTAAGTGTTCATGCTGAAGGATATACTCATTTAGTTAAAGCTCTTAAACCACTTCCAGAAAAATTCCATGGATTAACTGATGTTGAAGAAAGATATAGAAGAAGATATGTAGATTTAATTATGAACGAAGATGCTAGACGTGTAGCTTTTGCTAGACCTAAAATTATTCGTGTAATTCAAAAATACTTAGATAACTTAGGTTTTGTTGAAGTAGATACTCCAATCTTAACTCCTGTATTAACAGGTGCTGCTGCAAGACCATTTGTTACACATCATAATGCTCTTGATATGCCTTTCTATTTAAGAATTGCAACAGAATTACCATTAAAAAGATTACTTGTTGGTGGTATGGATGCAGTTTATGAAATCGGAAGAATTTTCAGAAATGAAGGTGTAGATAGAACTCATAATCCTGAATTTACAACAGTAGAATTATATAAAGCATATAGTGATATGTATGGTATGATGGATATTGCTGAAGGTATTTTATCTGAAGCTTGTATGGAAGTTAATGGAACTTATGAAATCCCATGGAAAGGTGAAACTATTAGTTTAGCTCCAGGATTTAAAAGAGTTCATATGGTTGATTTAATTAAAGAATTAACAGGTGTAGATTTTTGGAAAGAAATGACTTTAGAAGAAGCTAAAGAATTAGCAGAAAAACATCATGTTGAAATTGAACCACATTTCCAATTTGGACACATTGTTAATGCGTTCTATGAAGAATTTGGTGAAAAATCAATTATTCAACCAACATTTGTTTATGGACATCCAGTAGAAATTAGTCCACTTGCTAAAAAATCAAAAGATCCAAGATTTACTGAAAGATTTGAATTATTCATTATGGGAACAGAATATGCTAATGCATTTACTGAATTAAATGACCCAATTGATCAATATGAAAGATTTGAAAATCAATTAAAAGAAAGAGAACTTGGAAACGATGAAGCAAACGATATGGATATGGATTTCGTTGAAGCATTAGAATATGGTATGCCACCTGCAGGTGGAATGGGTATGGGTATTGATAGAATGATTATGCTTCTAACAAACTCAGAAACAATAAGAGAAGTTATCTTATTCCCACATATGAGAAATAAAAACTAAACATTTTAATTGTTTAGTTTTTTTATGGTAATAAAAGCCATTTTATGATATTATAATATTGATTTAGAAATTGGAGGAGTTAATATGAAAATATTATCAGTAAACTGTGGAAGTTCATCATTAAAATTCCAAGCTTATGAAATGCCTGAAGAAAAAGTTTTAATTTCAGGATATTTTGAAAAAATTGGATTAGATGATAGTTTCTACACTATAAAATTTAATGGAGAAAAAATTAAAAAAGTTGTTTCAGTAAAAGATCATGCTGTTGCTGCTCAATTACTTATTGACGAATTATTAGAAAATAATATCGTTGCTGATTTAAGTGAAATCAAAGGTGTTGGACATCGTGTAGTTCATGGTGGAGATAAATATGCTGATTCAGTTGTAATTGATGAAGAAGTTATTAAAACTGTTGAAGAATTATCACCATTAGCACCTCTTCATAATCCAGCTAACTTAATAGGTGTTAGAGCTATGATGAAAGCTATTCCAGGTGCAGTTCACACTGCTGTATTCGATACTGCTTTCCATCAAACAATGCCAAAAGAAAACTATATTTATTCAGTACCATATTCTTGGTATAGAGATCACAAAATCCGTAAATATGGTTTCCATGGAACAAGTCATAAATACATTACAAATGTAATGCAAGATAAACTTGGTATGAAAGATATTAATATCATTTGTTGCCATGTTGGTAGTGGTGGTTCTTTAACTGCTGTTAAAGGTGGAAAAAGTTTTGATACTACTATGGGATTTGGTCCTAATGCTGGTATAACAATGGGAACTCGTTGTGGAGATATTGATTACGCAACAATTTTCTATGCAATGAAAAAAACAGGTATGTCTGTTGATGAAATTGACAATGTATTAAACAAAAAAAGTGGTTTATTAGGTATTAGTGAAAAATTCTCTGATAGTCGTGATATTGAAGATGGAATGAATAATGGAGATGAATTATGTACTTTAGCTAATACAATTTATGTACAAAAAGTTGTTAATTATATTGCTGAATACTTTGTTAAATTAGAAGGTAAAGTTGATGCTATCGTATTTACAGCTGGTACTGGTGAAAATGCTAGAGAAATTAGAAAAACTATAGTTGATAAATTAAATTGCTTAGGTATTTACTTAGATAGAGATATGAATAGTAAAATCGCAAGTTATTTAGATATTAAAGAAGGAGTTATTTCTACACCTGAATCTAAAGTTCCTGTATATGTAATTCCAACAGATGAAGAAGTAGTTATTGCAAGAGATGCATTTAACTTCGTAAAATAGAAAGTAGTCTGATTATATGAAAAATAAGTACCTTAAAATATATCTTAAAATTAAAAAATATAAAAAGATTGTAATAACAAGACATGTTGGGGCAGATCCTGATGCATTAGGAAGCCAATTAGCACTTAGAGATTCTATTAGAAAGAAATTTCCTAATAAAGAAGTATATGCTATTGGTGCACCTGCATCTACATTTAAGTATTTAGGACAATTAGATAAATTTAGAGATGAAATGTATGATAATAGTCTTTTAATTGTTTTAGATACACCAGATTGTAAACGTGTTGATGGTGTTGATCCTAAAAAGTTTGAATATTCAATAAAAATAGATCATCATCCATATATTGAAACGTTTTGTGATATGGAACTTATTGATGATTCAGCAAGTAGTGCTGCTCAATTAGTATTAGAAATGATTTATCAAACACCTCTTCCAATGACAAAAGAGATAGGTGAAAAATTATTTGTAGGTATCGTAGCAGATACAAATAGATTTCTATTTAAATATACAACACCAAAAACATTTATGCTTGTATCAAAATTAATTAAAGATACAAATATTAATTTTACTGATTTATATGAAAAATTATATTTAAGACCAGTTAAGGAATCTAGATTCCAAGGTTATATTGCCGATAACATGGTTGTAACAGAAAATGGATTTGCATATATTAAAATAGAAGATGAAATATTAAAAATGTATAATGTAGATGCTGCAACTGCTGGAAATATGGTTAATAATTTCAATTATATTAACGAAATTTATGCTTGGGCTATATTTTCACAAGATGTTTCTAATAATGTAATAAGAGGTTCTATTAGAAGTAGAGGACCAATTATAAATGAAGCTGCAAGCCATTTTGGTGGCGGTGGTCATATATTCGCAAGTGGAGTAAGAATTAAAACATTTGAAGAAGTAGACGAATTAATCAAAGAACTTGATGATATATGTAGTACTTATAAAGATGAGGAATAATTTATTCCTCTTTTTTTTGTTATTTTCTAAAAAAATTACTTTTTTTATTAAAACCTCTTTAAATTCTTTTATTTTTTGATATAATTAACTTAAGAATAGGAAAGCTAAATTCCTAGTCAGATAGGGGAGGATTTAAAGATGGCAAAAAATGCATCAAAAAAACAAGCTGGGAAACCAGCAAAAAAACCAGTTGAACAACAAAAAACAACAGTGAAAGAAATTAAAGTTGAACCAAAAAGATCAGCTGCAAAAGAAAAAGTTGCACCTGCTCCAATGGCAAATGATATGGTGGATAAAAATGATGATGATAAAATCTGGATTGTTATCGCAATATTATTAATTTTACTTATTGGGGGAGCTTTTATTGCTAATAAAATAGTAACTAATAAGAAAACACAAGAAAGTAGTAATAACAAAATATACATTTCTAAAAAAGTATCTAATAATGAAGATGGTTCTGTAAATGTTAAAGTAAAAATCAAATCAAAAATAGGATTAAAATCTGTAACATTAGAAGATGGAACTGTTATGAATTATAATGGTAAAAAAGAAGTTGAAGTTGAATTTACAGCAACAGAAAATAAAGAATATAAAATTGTTATTAAAGATGTTAATGGCAAGAAAACAACTAAGAAAATTTCTATTAATTCAGTAAAAGAAGTAGAAGAAACTGAAGATGAAGAAATAATTGTTGTTCCTGAAGTTACATACAATAATAATCAAAATAAACCATATTACCAAGCTCCAGCACCAGTTATACCTGAAGCGCCTAAACAAGAAGAGATGGAAGAAGTTAAAGAACCATTAGAATTTGAAATGGAAGATAACTTATTTGTAAAAGATTCAGTTATTCCATCAATTAAAGATGGTGTACCTGCAAGTTCTGTTTTAACAAGAGATGGTGAAGAAGTACCATATGCATATGGTGATGAAATTAGTGATGAAGGTGTTTATCAATTAAAAGTTCTTGATGAAAATGGTAATGAAACAATTTTAAATTTCACAATTGATAAAACTAGTCCACAATTTAAAGAAGATTATAACAAAGTATTCTTACAAGATGTTAACGTTATTGCTGAGGACGCTAACCTTGAAGGATATAGAGTAACAGTAAATGGTTATGAAACTACAACTAATGATGAATCTGTAGAAGTTCAAAATGGTGTTTATGAAATTGTAGCTTATGATAAAGCTGGAAATGAATCTACTGCTGTAGTAACAGTACAAGAATTAATAAATAATTATACAAGCAATATGATATTTGATCATGCTGTAATGTTAAATGTTAGAGAAGGATTAAATGTTGAAGCATTTGAATTACAAAGAAAAGGAATTAATGAATCAACAGGAATTGAAGAATTTACTAAAGTTGAAGGATTTGTTTTATCAAATTCAATTGAAGATGCTGGTGTTTATAAATTAATTGTTACAATTGATGGAAATGTTAAAGAATATAACTTTATCATCGATTATAGTAAACCAGAAATTAATGTTGAAGAAGATGAAAATGGAGAAAAAGTTGTTGTTGCTACAGACGATACGGAAGTAGCAGAAGTAGTTTATGGATGGAATAATGAAGTAACAGAAGAAACTCCAGAACAAGTTTATAATTTACCTGAAGATGATAAACCTGTAGTTCCAGAAGAAGAAGGGGATTACTATCTATGGGTAAAAGTTATAGATATTACAAATAAAGAAACAATTTATGTTGATGAAGAAGCTACAACTGTATTACCAGTTGGTGGTGAATAAAAGTAGATTTAATCTACTTTTTTCTATCTAAACTATATTAGATAATCACATAATTTAACATAATTAAAACAAAATAGTTACATAATTATTTGTTAGAATTAAATTGTTGGAGGTGATACATCTAATATTATTAAAACAAAAATAAATAATACTACTAAGAGGTGCAAAGATGTTTAAAATTTGTTTGGTTGAAGATGAAATAAATTTAAATAATTTAATTAAAAATTATTTAGAACATGAAGGATATAATGTTATACCAAAATATAATGGTAAAGAAGCTTATGAAATAATAGGTAATGAAAAAGTAGACTTATGGATTCTAGATATTATGCTTGGAGATGAAATAAGTGGTTATGATTTAATAAAAAAAATTAGGGAAACAGATAGCGACGTTCCTGTGATTTTTACATCAGCTAGAGATCAAGATTTAGATAAAATAATCGGTCTTGAACTTGGAAGTGATGATTATATAACTAAGCCTTATTCGCCTAAAGAACTTGTTTTAAGAGTTAATAAACTAATTAATAGAATTTATAAAGAAAGTATTAAAACTTTATCGTATGAAACATATGTCATTGATACAAGTAAAAGAACTATATTTGAAGGTAATAAAGAAATAAAACTCACTACACTCGAATTTGATTTATTAATATTATTATTAAATAGCAAAAGTAATTCTTTTAGCCGTGATGAGATTCTTGATAAAATTTGGGGAAATGATTATTATGGAAGCGATAGAGTAGTAGATGATTTAGTTCGTCGTTTAAGAAAAAAAATGCCTAAATTAAGAGTTAATACCTTATATGGATTTGGATATAGATTAACATAATGAAAAAATTTAATTTAGCAAAACAATTAATATGTATAATTCTTCTTATATTTTTAATTATTTTTGCTTCGGTAGGTTATATATTACCAAATGTGTTACTACCTATTTATGAAAGTAATATATATACTATATTAAGGCAACCACTCGATTTAGTTAATTCAGAAAATTTTATCAGTCCAAAAGAAAACAAAATAGCTTTTATTTATGTTGCTGATGATAAAATTTTAATATCAAACAATTTAAAAGATATAATTAATCTTTCACCTAAAAAAATATTAAATAAAACAAATGAAGTACAAGGAAATTTTCAATATCGAGGAAAAAACTACTACTATACTTTAGATAAAGAAAATGACGTAATAAAAGTTGCTCTAACCAATGATGATTATTTTAATACAATTAAAAATAATATTATAAATACTATATTCCCAATTTTATTTTATACATTTTTAATAATTATAGGCTTAGTATTACTTTGGAGCCAATTATTAATAAGCAAAATAGAAAATCTTAAACATAAAATAGACAATCTTGATAATGATAATTATAAAAAGAAATTTAATTATTATTTTGAAGATGAATTATATTCACTTTCTAATTCGATAGATGATATGAGGACTACATTAAAGAAACAGGAAGAATATAAAAATCAAATGTATCAAAATATATCGCATGATTTTAAAACTCCCCTTACAGTTATAAAATCATATATTGAAGGTATAGAAGACGGTATACAAGATACAAATGAAGGTATAAAAATTATAAATGAACAAGTAAATAAACTTGAAATAAAAGTACACTCCTTACTATATTTAAATAAATTAAACTATATAAAAGAAACAAAGAAATACAAAAAAGAAAAAACAGATGTTCTAAAAGTAATTGAAACATCTGTTACAAAATTTAAAGCAGTTAGACCAGATATTAAATGGGACCTTAAGTTTGATAATAAAACAGAATTTAGAGGCACATATGATATGTGGGAAGCTATTATAGATAATCTTTTAAATAATTTTATGAGATATGCAAAAGAGAATATTAAAATAACGCTAAAAAATGGAAAAATAACCTTATATAATGATGGAAACAATATAGACCCCAATATATTGAATGATATTTTTAGTCCATATAAAAAAGGTATAAATGGTCAGTTCGGTTACGGATTATCTATAGTTAAAAAAACAATATTATTATTTGGATATGAAATAATAGTACATAACGAAAAAAAAGGTGTAAGTTTCATCATAAAGTAGATTATATCTACTTTTTTTGTGTTTTAAACAATATAGTAATATGCTATAATTAAATTAGGTGATGGTAATGAAATTTAAGACAATATTGATTTTGATTTTTTTTACTATATTAAGAATTTTTCTTATAACAAACATACCAATTTTTTTATCAACGAATATGGGATATGATGATGTTTTAATGGTAAATCAAGCTGAATCCTTAATTGATGGTAATTGGCTTGGAGAATATGATGATAAAACATTAACAAAAGGATTTTTTTATCCATTTTTTATTGCTACATGTAATAAATTACATATTAAATATTCAGTAGGTAGTACTATTTTATATGTTTTAGCATCAATATTATTTATATACTCAATTCATCATTTAGTAAAAAGAAAAGGATCATTAATATTTTATTATTTATTATTACTTTATAATCCGATATCTTTTGCATTTGAAACATATCAAAAATTATATAGAAACAGTATTGTTCCAGCATTAACAATAATTATCTTTTCATTAATTATTTTGTTAATTAAGCATAAAGATTCTAAAAAAGGATATATAATTTCTTTTCTTGTTGGTCTTATATTATTTATAATGTATAACAATAGACAAGATATGATATGGATTGCTCCTTCACTTGTATTATTAGCTATACCTTTAATAAACAAATCTAAAACTTTAAAAAGCATTATGCCATTAGTCATAATTTTTATAACATTTATAATAGGTAATACAATAATTAGTACAAAGAATTATTTAGAATATGGTCTATATACAACAAATGAACTAGAAAAATCTTCATTTAAGAAAACTTTTTTAGAATTAAGTAAAATAAAATCAAAAAATATAGATTCTCAAATATCAAAAGAAACTTTAGATAAAGTTGCAAAAACAAGTGAAACATTTAATAATCTATATACAAAAGAAAAGCAAATAGAGCTTTATACTAATTGGACTTATAAAAGTTCTGAAATTGGAAAAGAAATAAACAATGGATTTTTAATATGGGCATTAAGAAGTATGGTTGATTATACAAATGGAGCTCAAAC
>CAJGDV010000035.1 GCA_904502155.1 uncultured Bacilli bacterium | reverse complement strand
TAAATACCTACTTTTGTTTCAATTGTTTTTTCTAATAATATTTTATCTTCTTCATAAGTTGCATTTGTATAACCTAAGTTATATGAACCAACTAAATATGTGAATGTATATTTTTCTTCTTTTTCTAGTTTATCAAAACTAAAACGTTCATATTCACCATTAATTGGTAAATTTTTATATGAAACTAAAGTACCACTTGAATCTCTCACATATAAAATTACACGATTAGATTCAATAGCACCATCTAAATCTGTAACTTTAACATCATAGTCTATTAAAGATTCATTAGTAAATTGATTTACTATATCAATAGTTGCAGGTTGCTTTAAAGTTGCAAATTCAGTAAGGTTTAATAAACCTTTAATATTATAAACTTTAGATCCTTGTTTAACATCAGTTGTAACTTCTATTTTATAATATGTATTTGAATATAGACCTAAAAGTTCTAGTAAATACGAATTACCTGTTGTTTTTAAGTTAACAACATCTTCGCCTTCAATTGTAACTTCTTTTACGATTTCATCAGTACTTTTAACTTTAATTGTAAAGTATATTTTATCTAGTATTGCTAAAAGTTTTTCATCAGTACTAGATTGATTAATTGTTAAATCAAATATAGCATCTGTTTGTGTTAATTCTTTTTCTTCTAAATTAAAACGAACAAATCCTAATGTTGAAAGTGGTTTAGTTGTAACTTTACCTTGTTTTAATAATACGTTTTTTTGAACACCATTACCATCTTCAAGATCATAATCAGCATATACTAAAATATTATATACACTATTTATATCTAAATCACCAACATGAATATTACCATCACCAACAGGACCTTGTGTAATGATGTTATTATCACCATCAGTTATAACATAAATTAAATTTTCAATATTTACATTATCAACATTTGTTATTCCAATAAATGCATCAAAATATGTAAGATCTGTTCCTGTAATTGCAATATCAGCTGTTGGTTTAGCTTTTAATGTTTTAGATTTTGTAACATTATTTTCGACAACTAATTCATTACCAGCAATATCATAAATTACAAATTTAACATCATATATTGTATTTGATTTTAATGAAGGTGGTGTTTCATAATCAATTTCTTGTAATTTTTTAAGTTTTTGAATATTACCACTAGATACTAAATATCTTTCACCATTTATATAGGCTTCCATATCTTTAATACCTTTTAAAACTTCATCATTTTTCCCATTCATAAATTTCATTTGATTAAATTCTAATTTATTAGGATATAAATTATCGTTATTATACACAAGTTTAATAGGTTCTAGTAAACTTATATCTTTTGTATGTATAGTTGTTGTTAGCATTGTCTTTTTAATTAACTTATCATGTTCATTACGATAAGTAAAATATGCTACCAGTTCAAATTCAGTATTAGGAAGTAATCCTGATATTTCAAATGTTCCAGTACTATACAATGTCTTTCTTAAGAATGTTTTTCCATTATATTTTATTTCATAAGTTGGACTTGTTTCAATTCTTCTAGCATTATCATTTAATGTTAGATTAACTTTAAATGAATAAACAGATGTTGAAACAACTTCTGTTGTAGCTTCTGGCTTAATATATACATATTCATCTTCCGGAATAACAAACTCCTCATCTCTTACAGGAGGTATAATTTCTTCTGGAATGTATATTTCTGGCTCTTCTTCTTCAACAATAACCTCTAGATTTAAAAGCATATCTCTATAACCTATACTGCTATTAAAGAAATGCACAGTATCTAAATCATCAATTCCTGTTATAACACTATAAAGGAATGTTTCATTATAAAGGAAATAATACCTTATTTCATGTTCCATGAAATAAACAATACTATTCATTGGTATTTCACGGGTTTCATCACCTAAATCAATTGTTATTTTAGTTGCATTTAAATATACCTTATCTTGGACATTAAATAAAAAATAATTTTCTTTATCTACTCTATCCATTGATGTACCATTATAAAGTGCACCTTCTGATAATATAGCATTATCAAAAGTAGTAGATATTTTAAAATCTTCCGTAATAAGTATTTTGTAGTTACCCATGTTAGATACACGGGAACCATCTTCACTAAGCATAGGATATTCAATACTTATTTCTTCCTTTTGATTTTCACCAATAAAATATTTATTACCTTGCTTATATACTTGTTCATTTTCATCGGCTACAGTATAGTCGATTTTAACGTCTTCGCCCGAAAGTCCATTAACATATAAGTTTTCAATTACCTTATTAGACGTAAAAACATAGCTTTTATTATCTATTTTAAAAGCTAATTGAAACCTCATGAATATTAAATAAAACGATCCGGCAATCACCGCAAAAAGTAGTGCGATTATCATTATATTTTTTTTCATATCATCACCATTATTCTACTAATATTATTTTACTTTATAATAGATAAAAAAGTCAATTAAAAAGGTGTTAAACAACACCTTTTATTTAATCATTTTGTTCTAATTTTTTTAGGTAATCAAAATTTTTCATTAATAATTTAGAACCATCATTATGTATGATACCATCAATTCCTAAGTTTATAGTATAATCTCCATGTTTAGCTAAAACATCTTCAGTTACACGTTTTAAAACAGTCATTTTATCTTCATTGTAATTGTACATGTAAAGTTCATCATTGAAATTATAAACAACATATGAAAATGGAGGTAAAACATATTTTGTATTTCCTACATATATTTCAGTTTCATTTAGAAAGAAATATAAATCATTGCCATCAAAAAGAAATCCATTATTGATTGCATAATTTAAACTTTTATCCTGAATATAGTATGAACCATCAATTAGGATACGAGTAAATTTATTTATTCTTTTTTGAACAAATCCATTTTTTGTCATAACAAGTGACATATCACCTGAAAACAATACTTGTTTTTTATTTTTAAAATAAATTGGTTCAGAATCAAAATAATGTTCATAATCACCTGTTGTAAGTTTAATATATTGATTTTCACTACTCATTGTAATTTGTGATGTATATTCAAATTTACCTTCACCAATATAGAAATAAATCTCTTGTCCTTCTTCAGTTTTATATGTAACTATTTCTTCCTTTGCGGAATTAAGAATATTTATATATATAACACTTACTATTAAAATAGTAATAGCTGAAATTATATAAGGTAAATATTTATTTAGATTTTTTCTTACTTCTGGACTTAGCTTTTGAGTCATCTTCAGCAACTCCTCCTACTTTATCTTTTAATTCTTTAACCATTTTATCAACATGTTTTGGTTTGAAAAAGGCATTTTCCATATCGTTTTTTAAAGCTTCTTTTTTAATATAAATATGTTTTTTAAGTATATACATTATATCTCTTATATATAGATAGAATGATACTATAAAACCAAATAACATTGTAACAACGCATAATAATATAGCATACCAAATAGCATCAACATGCAAGATATAATCAATAAAAATATCTTTTGAAATTATAATCAAATATAAAATTACACATGTTAGTAAATCAAATATTATATTAACAGCTCTAAAATTGAAAATATTAAATACAAATGTTATAAATAATAGGAAAATAAATGTTATATAAGTGGATCCTATATTTAATAATGAATAAACTATATAGATAAATTTTAATGTTACTAAGGTAATTGATATAATTTGACCATTAGTCAAATTTAAGAAAATACCATAAAATCTAAGTTTATCCTTTTTTAGTTTAAAATTTTTAAAATAAATTTCAGCAATTACTAATACTAAAATAATAAATACTGCAAAAAATATGAAGAAATTGAAGAAATAACTTATAACACTAGTTAGCTGTTCCATCGTCTTCCATCGTTTTTCTAATTATTAAATTAAATTCATTTTCTTTAGACATGTAAAAGGCTAGAACGTTTTCATAAGCCTTATTTACATTTGGACCTTCAAATGATATAGAACCTTCAATTTCACCAAGTATTGGCATATAATCTTTCATTATTAATAGATTATAGTTAGTACTTTTTATTCTTATATATTTTACATTATCGTATGTAATTAAACCTTCATTTATAGTGAAGATATTTACTTTAAACTCAGTATCTTGTATTGGTGCTGTTGCTTTTGCTTTATCTTTTTTACTCATTTATTTTACCTATATATAATAGTTTACTTTCGTCCATGTCATCATATGTTCCTTTGATGATTTCTTCTAAGTCAGTTAAACAATCATTGATATCAACAAATTTTCCTGGAATACTTGTATAGTTTTCAGCAACGAACATTGGTTGTGAAAAATAATTTCTTATTTTTCTCGAACGATAGAAGATATTTTGGTCATCTTGTGATAATTCGTCTACCCCAAGTACAGCGATAATTTCTTCTAGTTCTTCTGCTCTTGTTAAATATTTTAATACTTGTTCAACTAAGTTATAATGTCTTTCACCAATTTTTTCAATATCAATAAGTTTAGAATTAGTTCTAAATACATTGATTGCTGGGTAAAGACCTTTTTCAGCAGTCTTTCTGTCTAGAACTAGTTGTCCATCAAGGTGTCCTATGATAGTTTGAACAGCTTCATCAGTAATATCATCGGCTGGAATATAAATTGCTTGGAATGATGTAATTGATCCATTACCTGTAGAATTAATTCTTTCTTCTATGGTACTAACGTCATTTGCCATTGTTGTTGGATATCCGTTTTCAACTGGAACACGTTTAAGCTCAGTTGAAATTTCAGCTTTAGCTTGTACATAACGGTAAATATTATCGATGAATAAAAGAACGTCTTGATCTCTTTCATCACGTAAATATTCAGCAATAGTAAGTCCACTAGATACAGCTTTATAACGTGAAAGTGGATTATCACCCATTTGTCCAAATACAATTGAAATTTTATCTAAAAGATCAGATTCTTTCATTTCATCATAAAGTTCTTTACCTTCCCTAGAACGTTCTCCAACCCCAATAAATACGGCATTCGAGTTACGACTCTTATAGATATTATTGATTAATTCTTTAATAACTACGGTTTTACCAACTCCGGCACCACCAAGTAGACCCATTTTAAACCCTTTAGCAATTGGGGCAAAGAAGTCAATAACTTTTATACCAGTCCATAAAACTTCATTATTTACATCAATTTCATCAAGTTTTAAACTTTTACTATTTATATTCTTTCTTTGAGTTGAATCAACTTCTTTACCATCTATAGGTTCTCCATAAGCATTAAATACTCGTCCAAGAACTTTTTCAGAATATTCAACTTCAAGTCCATCACTTTTTTTGTAAACCTCTACTCCTTTTGATAAACCAATAACAAGTTTTAAGGCCATACAAATTATTTCATTATTATTGATTTCAGCAACTTCAAATTCGTATAATTTATCTCCAACTTTTGATTCTAATACATCACCAATTTTAACGTCAACATCTTCAAGTCTAAAAATATTAACACGGATATCAGAAATGGATATAATTTTACCTATTAACATTCTTCTTCATCCACCTTTCTGTAATTTCCTAATTGTTTTTTAAAGTTTTTATATTTCTTTTCTTTTCTTACTACTTTTGCTTTTTCTTCATTTCTTGCTGTAATTTTTTGTTTTGCTTCGTGCGTAATTTTTTCTCTCATAATATTTTCACTAGCACGTGAATTGGCTTCGCAGATTTTTATTTCATAACAAATATAATATGATAATAAACTACTTAAGATTTTATTAATACTTGTTTCTGCTGCGAAGTCAACATCTAGATTAAGTCCTTCTGGTTTTTCTAATTCTACTGGGAAAAGTTTTTTTGTTTCAAATCTAATATCATTAGTATTGTAATAATGATTATATATAATGTTTACTTCTTTTAATCTTCTTTCATTAATATAATTAAACATTAATTCTTGAATTTTAGGGAACTCTTCATTGAAATTTTCTTTTTCAATTATAAATAATGTATTATCATCAACATAATTCATTTTTCGACCTATAACTATTTTTTTTCCTGTTTTATCTTTTTTCAGAGCACTAATTACAAGTGAATTAAAGTTCCCACAAAATCCAAGGTCATTTCCAACATATATATTAATGATGTCTCCATCATTTTTTTCAAATAAAATTCTTTTATCTAATGTTAAATTTTTGTTAAAGTATATTTCACATATTACTTTATTAAGTTTTTGTTCAAATTCAAAATATTTTTCTGCAAATTTTTTGGATTTATCAACTCTAAGTAACGCATGGAAGTTCATTACTTTAACAATGTTTTCTATATTAGCCACTAAACTCTTTAAATCTTTCTAGAATTTCTTCTTCTTTTAATGGAGAATATTTATATTGTATTAGATTATTTAAAAGTTTAGCCCCATTAATCATTTTATCTCTTAATTCAGGACTCATTTCATCAACGTTTGATAATTCGTATACTTCTTTAGTTTCAAGATAACTTAATAGTTTTTGTCTTACTTTTGAACCTAATTTTTTAGTAGCTTCATTTTGAACACTACCACCTAAACGCGAAACGCTTAACCCATAATCGATTGCTGGTTTTATCCCTTTTTGGTAATTCTTAGAAGATAAAACTATTTGACCATCAGTGATCGAAATTATATTAGTAGAAATATAGTCAGTGATATCTCCACCTTTAGTTTCAACTACTGGTAGTATTGTTATACTTCCACCATTTTTATATTGACATCCTCTTTCTAGTAATCTAGAGTGAAGATAGAAGATATCAGATGGATATGCATCACGTCCTGGTGCTTTACCAGAAATTAAGCATATTTCACGATATGAATCTGCATGTTTCTTAAGGTCATCTAGTACTACTAAAACATCATATCCTTCATATAAATAATTTGCAGCAACAGAAAGTGCATAATATGGAGTAAATGAAATTGCTGGTGGAAGGTCATCATTAAATGCTGTAATTATAATTGTATAATTCATAGCTTCTCTTTTTAGTAATTCATAATAAAGTTCTTTAACTTCTTTTTTTGTTTTTCCTATCGCAACATAAATACAAATCATATTTTTGCCTTTTTGATTAACGATAGCATCTAAACAAATTTGAGTTTTACCTGTCTTTTTATCCCCTATTATTAATTGACGTTGACCTTTTCCAATAGGATATATTAAATCTATTCCTGCAATTCCAGTAAACATAGGTCTTTTTACACTAGTTCTATCCATTATTGGGAATGTTTCAATTTCAATTGGAATCTCAACAATATTTTGAAATTTTTTATTATTTAATTTGTCTGTTCCAAATATATCAATAATTCTTCCAAGTGCATCTTTTGAATATTCACCTTTATATTCATTATTTGTTCTATAAACACTATCCCCTACAACTATATTTTGTGATTTATGTAATAGTGAAACAGTAATATAATTTTTTTCGATTTTAGATACATATCCAAATCCTTTGTCTCCTATATTTACTCTTTCATAAAATTGAACATTTTCAAGTCCTGTTACTTCCAAAATGAAGTCTTTAACTACAGTTACAGAACCAACTTCATATATATTGTTTGAAGATTGTATTTTTTCGTTTTGAGTTTTAATTTGTTCATTTATATATTCTTCTTCAGTAATAGCATCATCATTGTTTTTTAATTTTCTTTCAAAAACATCTGGTAATGTCTCATTTTGTTGAAGTTGTTGAGTTATAACTTCTTCATCAATATCGACAGGAATTGCTACTTCTTCTTCATTTGCAGGAGCTTCTTCTTGTTCTTGATTTTCAGCACTAGCAGGAACTTCTTGTTGTTCCTGATTCTCAACGTTAACAGGAATTTCTTGTTGTTCCTGATTCTCAACGTTAACAGGAACTTCTACTGGTTCTTGATTTTCAACGTTAACAGGAATTGCTTCTTGTTCTTGATTTTCATTTTCCTTAATTTCAACTACATCTCCCATATTTAATCCTTTCTAATATGATAAATGGTATTCATAAATATTGTTATGATATTTAATTTTTATACCTCTAATAATATTTTTATCATATATTGTTTTAATATTATCTGCTAAATCATCATAATTTTCTTTTTCATTTCCAACATAAACATAAATTGTTGGATCATTTTTTGCTAATTCAACATCTAGAAATTTAATAAAATTATTAATTACAAAATTTCCGTAATGTTCTTCATAATTTTTAAACAATTCTGTTTTTGCAATTTCTAATTCTTGTACAATTTTTAATTGTTCTTCTTTAGATTTTGTTACTAAATTAAATAATCCATATTTTTCAAGTTCTTTTTTGATTTTACTTATATCTTTATAATATGTATTATCTTCATTTTTACTTTTAGAAGCAAATTCTAATATGATTTTTTTAAAATCATGATTAAATTCTTTATCAATTTGTCTTATGATATCAACAAGGCCTTCAACTTTATAAACAGGAGTTTCCTTTGGAATTACAACACTTACACCATTATTAGATTGTTCTTGAACAGTTTCATTTACTTCTTCTTTAGTTATTTCCTGCGCTTTTAAATTGTTTAATTCTTGTTGTTTAGCTTCAATCATATCATCGTATGATTGAAGCTTCATCATGAAGAAAACTTTTGTTTGTTCATTTATAGTTTTTACTATTCTTCTTAGTAGTATAAACATAATTAATGTTAATACTACTACAATTCCAATTACAATTAAAATTATTTTTAACATAATTATCCGAGTAATGGATTAAAGAATAGTAAGAAGAATACAAATGCAAATAAGAATAATAAGAACACTGTTGTAACAATCATTATAGTCATAATTGAATGAACAACATCTTGTTTAGTTTCTGGATTTCGGCCTACTGCTTCAGCAACACGAGAAGCCATGATTCCAATTCCTATTCCAATACCTAGAAATGCAAGTCCTAGCATTGTTCCTATAGCTTGTATAGTACTACTTAATACTGCTTCCATATTAAACCTCCTTAATTTATAAATTTCGCATATGTTTCATAACTTATATTTGAACCAGCATATACTACTTGATGTAATTTCAAAATAACCAAATATTCTAATGATGCTGCATCAAAATAACCTTGGAAAGTTCCATTTTTAATTTCTGCTTCTGTAATTGTACGTGTACCAATTATATTATCGTTATTATATAATGTTACTTCACATGATGACGGAATATAATTATTATTAAATATTACTTTATAGTGAATACCACTAGAAGTAATTTTAGTTATTTTAACTTTGTAATTTATCCCTTTAGTTTTTACTTTTAATGAATCTGTAACGGTTTCAATTGTATCGTCCCCAACAGCTTTTACAACTTTATAACCATAACTAATTTCATATGCATGATCTGGAATTAAATTTGTTATTGTATAAGTATCATTTGATTTACTAAGTTGATATTTAGTTACTTCATCACCATTTTTAATACTTACAAAAATTTCAGAATATTCATTATTTGGATCAAATACAGCATAATTAATTTTTATTGAGTTAACATCTGATGAAACATTTTTTAATGTTGTCCATCTTGTTAAATCTAGATATGCTTCTTCTTTATTCATTTCAATTTGAATATTTTCATTCATTCCACTCATACTACTTGATAAATTATTAAAGCTATTTTTAATAGCATTAAAATATTCATCATAATATCCAAGTTCTGTATCTACTGTTTCAGATACATCCTCTTCTTCTTCTTCATAAAGATTTGAACTACCAATTACGGCTTTTAAATCAACTTCTTTATTTTCACCAATTATTAATTTTTCGTTTGCAATGTCAAAATCATATTGTGTACCTTTTAATATTAATGGTTTAATTGTCTTAACATTGTTTTCAAAATTGATAAATGTAGCATTACCTTGTTTATCTATTTCAACAATAAGATAATCAGTTGTTTTAATACTACCATCACTTGTTTGTAATTTTTTGTCTACAAACATATATTTACGGTCTGATATTTTAAAGAAGAAAGGGGAAGCTGACTTCACAATTTCTGTTTGTTCTGTCACCTTTTCTACTTCCCCATTGCTTGCAATCATGTATGCTGTACCATAAAAATATAATTTATAGTCCCCTTCTTTAAATACTACTGCATCCTTACCTAATTTTTCTTTATATGAATTAGATTCTTCATCAGTATAAGAAATGTAGTAATTTTTATCAAATCCTCTAGTTAGAACTCCACCATTTTTAAGTTCGATATAATTGTTTTTATAATCAAATAGAATTCCACCATTTGCAATGTTATATGTATGATTTGCTTTTTTAAGTTGGTAACTTATAAAATAAGCAAACACACCAATAATTCCTACAAACAATATTGCCATAAAAACAAATAACACACTGTTTTTAGGTCCTAATTTTCTTGTTTTCTTTTTCATATAGGATTAATAACACCTCTTTCTATTTGATATAGTTATATTCGGCTGATTCTTCAACCATTATTTTAGATTTTCTTAAGAATTGTAATTGTAAGTAATATTGCCCTGTATCAGGAAGAACAGTACTTAATGTATAGTAATAATACGTAATACCTTCTTCAAGTGTAAGAATAACAGGAGTAAATTGTTCTTCTGAATCTAATGAATATCCATTACTTGCATAAATAGAATATCTAATTGTATCTATTTCAGTTAATTTGTATGAATCATAGAATAATAATCTTATACGACTTGTATCATTTGAATCAACTGTAAGCGAGAAATTACCAAGATTAATACCATCTGTTTCTGTTAAAGTACTTGAATATTTTTTAGTTCTTGGAGCAATTGTTGCTTCTCCATTTAAGATATTAATTGCATATTTAACTTCGATTGAATATTTAGTACCTTGTACTAGATTTTCTGTTAATGAGAATTTTTTTGTTGCACCAGTTGAGAATTTAACATCTTTATATTCTTCTGGAGTTATGTCATTACCATAATCATCTGTAAATGTTACTGAATATGTATCTTCAACAACGGCTTTACTAGTATCGAAGAAATTTACTTTGAAATCCATACCATCGAGC
>CAJGDV010000034.1 GCA_904502155.1 uncultured Bacilli bacterium | reverse complement strand
TAATATGTTATAATTAATTAGGCTTTTTTAATTTAAAGAAAGGAGAATTATGAGTAAAATTAAAATATTTGGACTCGGGGGTTTAAATGATACCGGTAAAAATATGTATGTTGTAGATGTAGATGACAGAATATTTATTTTTGATGCTGGTTTAAAATATGCGGATGATAAAATGTTAGGTGTTGATTATATCATACCTAATTATGACTATATTAAAGAAAATATTAATAAAATTGAAGGTGTTTTTATAACTCATGGACATCCATTACAAATGGGAGCTTTATGCGACATTTTAAGTGATGTACCTGAATTAAAAGTCTATGGGACATCATTTACATTAGATATTTTAAAAGATGAATTACAATTAGAGGGAATTAAGGCGGATAAATTAATAGAACTAAAACCTCATAAAAAAATTAATTTTGGTAAAAATGCTATTTTTCCAATTTCATTAACACATGCTGTTCCAGAAACTGTAGGTTATGTTTTATATACACCAGATGGTGCAATATTCTATACTGGAAACTTTGCTATTGATTCAAGTATGACAGGATCATTTAAAACAGATATTGGTAAACTAGCATATGTTGGTAAACAAGGTGTTTTATGTTTGTTAAGTGAATCTATGTATGCGGATAAAAAAGGATTTACTTCACCAGGACATAAATGTGCTTCACAATTTAGAGAAATTTTAGGACGTAATGATGGTAGAATTTTATTCAACATATATGAATCTCAAATCTATCGTATTCAAGAATTATTAACAGAAATCGAAAAAACTAATAAAAAAGTTATTATTATGGGTAAAACATTAGAAAATGTTTTACAACGTTGTATTGATAAAGGATATATAACTTTTGATAAATCTAGAATGTGTAGCATACATCATGTTAACGACAAAAATGTAGTTATTATTATTGCTGATGATCGTGAAAAACCATTAACAAATATAAAAAGAATAATTAGAGGAACAGATAAATTTATAAAAATAAATGAAGAAGATACTGTAGTGTTTGCACAACAAATTTATGATGGAATGGAAAAAACAGCAACAGATACATTTGATAACTTAGCTAAAATGGGATGTAATTTAATTGTTCTTCCTACAAAAAAATATTTATCACTTCATGCTTCAAGCGAAGATTTAATGCTAATGCTAGATTTAATGCAACCTAAATATTATTTTCCAGTAATTGGTGAATATCGTCATCAAGTTGCAAATGCTGAAATAGCAAGAAATTATGGTATGAAAGAAGAAAATATTTTATTAAAACTTAATGGGCAAATAGCTACATTTGTAAACGGAGAATTACAAGATAATAATGAATATTTTAAAGTAGATGATATTTTAATAGATGGTAAGACTGTAGGAGATATTGGTGAGGCTGTATTAAAAGATCGTGAAGCTTTAAGTGATAATGGTATTGTTGTTGTAACAGCAACATTAGATAAAGAAACAAAACAAGTTTTAGCAGGACCAGAAATTTTAACACGAGGATTTATTTATGTAAAAGATAATATTGATATAATTAAAGAAGCTGAAAGAATATCATTAGAAGTAATAAATGATAATATTAAAGATAATCGTGTTGATTTTAATAAAATTAAATCTGGTATAAGAGATAAAGTAGGTAAATACTTATATCAAGAAACAGAATGTAAACCAATGGTTCTTTTAGTTATTCAAGAGGTATAAAATACCTCTTTTTTTGTTTTTATGTTATAATATTTATAGTTACATATAATCACTTGAATTAAGGGGTTAAATGTGTTAAAATCTTGTAGTAGAAATGAAGTGATTTTATGCAATTACCAAACTTAAAAGAAGCAAAAGTTAGAACAAAAAATAAAATTAATATAGTAAAGGAAGGTTTTATTTTAGATGATAAATATAAAAACTTAGGAAAAAATAAGACTTACTATATTAAGACATACGGATGTCAAATGAACGAACATGATAGTGAAAATATTAAAGCTATTTTAGAAACTATGGGTTTTACTGAAAGTGCTAGTTTTGATTCGGCTGATTTATTCCTTTTAAATACTTGTGCAATTCGTGAGAATGCACATAATAAAGTATTTGGAATGGTTGGAAGAATTAAACATTTAAAAGAACAAAGACCTGACATTATTGCAGGTATTTGTGGTTGTATGGCACAAGAAGAAGCTGTAGTAGAAGAAATTATGACTAAATATAAATGGTTAGACTTAGTATTTGGAACTCATAATATTAATAACTTACCAGAAATTTTATATAACTCAATTAAGAAACAAAAACTAGAAGTTGAAGTATTTAGTTGTGAAGGGGAGGTATATGAAAATATACCTGTTAAAAGAGATAGCAAATATAAAGCTTGGGTAAATATCATGTTTGGGTGTGACAAATTCTGTACTTATTGCATTGTTCCATATACAAGAGGGAAACAAAGAAGTAGAGAACCAAAATATATTTTAGAAGAAGTAAAAAAACTAGTAGAAGATGGATACAAAGAGGTAACATTATTAGGTCAAAATGTTAATGCTTATGGGAAAGATTTAGGTATATCATATGGTATGGCAGAATTATTACGTGATGTAGCAGAAACTGGTATTGATAGAGTACGTTTTGTTACAAGTCATCCTTGGGACTTTAATGATGAAATGATTGATATCATTGCTAAATATGATAATATAATGCCATATATTCATTTACCACTTCAAAGTGGTTCTAGTCGTATTCTTAAACTTATGGGTAGAAGATACACAAAAGAAGAATATATAACACTATTTAACAAACTTAAATCTAAAATTAAAAATGCCTCTATAACAACTGATATTATTGTTGCTTTCCCAGGAGAAACAGAAGAAGATTTCAATGAGACATTAGAAGTAGTTGAAAAATGCAAATATGATTCAGCTTTCACTTTTATTTTCTCACCAAGAATTGGAACTCCAGCTGCAAAAATGGAAGACAATTTATCACAAGAAGAAAAAAATAATAGACTTTATAAACTTAATGATTTAGTAAATAAATATGCTAAAGAAGCTAATTTAAAATATCAAGATCAAGTTGTTAAAGTATTATTAGAAGGTACTAGTGAAAAAGATGAAAACATGCTAATGGGATATACAGAAACAATGAAATTAGTTAATGTTAAAGCTGATAAAAAATATATTGGTCAAATAAAAGATGTAAAAATAACAGATGTAAAAACTTGGAGTATGGACGGAGAACTTATAGATTAAGGAGAATATACTTATGAAAAAAGATAAGAAAACAGAACCAAGAAAAGAGGTTATAGCTTTAATAATGGGACTTGTTATTGGTCTTACTATTGGAGTATTATCAACATATGTTTATATGAAACAAGTTGAAGAAAAACATGAACAAGAGTATGAAAAAGAAAAACTTTCTATTACTGAAAAATTATCTTTAGAAATTACAAAACTTGGACTTAAAAATTCGACTTATACATTTGTAGATGCAATCGATAAAAGAATTAATGAAATAAATGCAAGTACTGAAGAAGGAACTGTTAAAATTGTAAAAGGTATGTATATATTAAAAGAAGATGGTATCTTTTATCAAGTAGATGAAGAAACAACAGAACTTGTTGAAAATGGTGCTAAAATTAACAATGTAGATTTTGGTGATAAAGTTGTTTTAAAAGACTCTTTAGTACTATTAAATGAAAAAGCAGGGATTAGTGAAGCTGTTTTCTATGTTGATGAATATAAAATTACATATAATTTAATTGGAACAACAGTTACTAAGTTAGGTGAAGAAATGCGCGAAGGTGAATAACCTTCGTTTTTAGTACTTTAATATTATAAAAAGTTTGAAATACTATATTAATTATGATGCTATAAATAATGCCTATAAAACCATATAAATTACAAAATACAATTAAACATAATGTTTTTAAAATAATACTATATATAGTACATTTTAGTGTTTCACGCACAAAACCCATTGCATGAAGTGCAGAATTAACAGGCATTTCAATATAATAAAGGATAAAAAAGATTGACATAAATTTTAAATAATTTGTACCTAAAGCATTTTTATAAAGTAAATTAAGTAAAACATCAGGAAAGAAGAAAAATAATAAACTACAAAAAATACCAATAGATAATGATAAAAAAATAGCTAGATTAAGTTTACTAATCATATATTTATATTTCTTATTAACATAAGAATTAGAAACAACTGGAATTAAGGCTTGACTTATAGCTGTTGTAAAAAAACTAGGTAGGAATAATATTGGAATAACATAGCCATTTAAAATACCATATTCATTTGTTATATTACCTAAAATGTTAGTTATAATAATTGGTTCAAAAAAATAACCTATATTTCCAATAAGTCGTCCTAATGTAGTTGGAAAACTTAAACTAAAAACATCTTTAACATATGTTTTATTTATACTTAAATCTTTTATTTCTATTTTTTTAGGAAGAAAAATAGAAAAAATAAAAATCGAAGATAATTCACTAATTATATTTGATAGAATCATATATAATATAGCATACTGAATACCATATTTTATTGTTATAGGTATTCCAATAATAATACTAATTAATCTTACAATATCTTCAAAAATATTTGCAAAAACATGAACAAAAACTCGCTCTTTTCCAAAAAAATAACCTCTAATAATACTAGAAATACTTATAAAAGGAAGAGCAAAACCAAGATATTTTAAACCAAGTCTAGTATTTTCATTATGAAGTAAATCAATACTAATATAATCAGATGTAAAGAAAATTATAAACATTAAAATAAAATTTATTAATAAAGAAATAGGAATAATAGAAATAAGAAGATTTTTATTATTCCTTTTATTTTCACTTACTAATTTAGAAATAGTTGTAGGAAAAGAAAACTGACTAATGGAAAGAAGAAGACTAAAAGAAGGCATTATAAGCATATATGTACCGATACCCTCACTTCCTAATAATCTTGTGGAAACTATTTTTATAATCATGCCTAAAACTTTTGTAACAAGTCCTCCAAATAATAAAATAATTGTAGATTTAATAAATTTATTTTTCATACTAAAATATATGAAAATAAAAAAAGACTATTCGCTAATAGTCTTATATATAAATAATTTATCAAGTGTTCTAGTAAAGGCAACATACTTTTCAGTATCACTAAAATTTTCTTCAATAACTATTACTTTTGAAAATTCTAATCCTTTTGCCATTTTAACACTGTATACTTCATAATTATTTTCTTTGAATCGATCTTCTAAAACTGAGTCATTAGTAATGATAACATGATTGTTATCATAATTATTGATAATTTCATCGAATATTTTTTCTTTGTTGCTATGAAATATTTTTACTTCATCACTATTTATTCCCATAGATTGCATCTTAACATTTAAAAATTCATTAACATAATTAGTTATTTGTTTTGAATTACGATAATTTTCATTTAAAGAATAAATTTTAGTATTATCACTATCAATTAAACTTACAAGATCTGAAACTGATTTTTTCTTAATAAATGGAAGTATTGCTTGTTCGCAATCACCATATAAATTTAAATAAACTTGTTTTTCTAATTTTTTAATTAATTTAAATTCATTATTTCCATAATCTTGCATTTCGTCTATAAACATATAATTATAATTACTATAGAAAATAAATCCATATCTTGTATAAAGTTCCATAATTACATATGCGAATGCTTTACATATTTTTTTATCTGTTATCCAAGATTTGTTTTTAATTTTATATTTATTTTTTAAATCTTTAAAAATAATATCCATAAGTTTTTTAATATTACTTTTACTTTTAAAAGTTTTTATTAATTCTAATTGTTTTTCAAGATTAGTTTTATCATCTAATGAATTATAAAGTTGTAAATCAAGTTGTTTTTTTATAAAAACTTCCTTATTAATATCTATTGATTTATAACTTTTAATCATTTCATCTAAATAATTTGGAAAATCATCACTATAAATAAATGTTAGTAATTTATCATCAATATTATCCTTAATTACATGATTAAATTTTATGCCTGGAATATAATATTTAATTTTTTCTTCATAATATTCTTCCATAGGAATCATTTTAATTGTTGTAAGGGATAAACTTCTATTTATTTCACTTAATTTAGAATTAAAGATTCTAGATGGTGTTATAAATAGTAATTTTTCTTTATTCATATTAGGATTATTATAAAGTAGGTAAGATAGCCTATGTAATAAAACTACGGTTTTACCACTTCCTGCAACTCCTTGTACAACACTATTAATGTTTAGATCATCTCTAATAATATTATTTTGATTACTTTGAATCGTTTTAATAATATCAGAAAATTCATTTCTATTTTTCTTGTTTTCAAGAACTTTTAATAAAAAGTCATCTGTAATATTCATATTTCTTCCTCTTACATAAGAATTATAAACATTAATTACTTCAGCATTTTCAATTTCAATTTGTCTTCGTAAATTAAGATTATAGAAAGTATCATTAAATTTAAATGTTTCTTGAGCATTCATATAATATAAATTACCAACTGGACTTCGCCAGTCATAGACTAAATTAATAATACCATCATTAATGCTTTTTTCACCTAGATACATCGTAATATTTTCTTTATTACCATCTTCTATAAGTTCTAAATCCATGCGTCCAAAATGGGTATTTTCACGAAATTTTTTTAACTTGTTTATTTTTTCTTCACAAGTAAATACTTTTTCTTTACATCTTTTAAAATATCCACGTTGTTCTAAATCAGGAATTCCCATGTTTTCAACTTCACTTCGGTAAAATTCTTGTTCTTCTTTTGTTTTTTCGATAAACTTATCAACTTGTTTTAAAACGACATTTTTTAAATATTTTCTTTCTTCTAAAACATCCATACTAATTCCTCCTTTACATAACGCAAAAAACCACATGAATACATGTAGCCCCATATATATCTATGTAGTTTTTGCAAAATGTCAATATAATTATAAGATAAATATTTACAAAATTCAATACATATTGAAAAAAATATTTGTGTATATTATAATTAATAATAGGGTGATGTTAGTTGAAAAAAGGGTTCACATTAATAGAATTACTAGCAGTAATTCTTATACTTGGAATAATTGCTTTAATAGCAATTCCAACAGTAAATAAAATACTTTCTGAAGCACGTGAAGGGGCATTTCGAACTAGTAGTGATAATATAATGAAATCAATGGAAGAAGAATGTCAAACAAGCTTAATAAGAGGAGAGAAACCAACATTAAGTTATATATTTACTGATGGTAAATCAAGTAGTAAATTAAACGTTAAAGGTACAATGCCTGATAGTGGTTATGTTTTTTTAGATAATGAATGTAGTATAAAAGAATATTATTTAAAAGATAAAAATAACATATATGCTAATGTAGAATATAATCTAAATGATTATATGTTAGATACACCAGAAGAAAGTCAGTCAATATTTAAAACAATGTATCCTACTTATTATGATAATTTTGTATCAGTAAATTTTATTAATAATGCAACTGTTCCAGAAGGCGCACTTGAAGTAAAAGATCCATCAGTTTCTGGTACAGGAAAAATTAAATCATGGTTGATTCAAAATGGTGAAAATTATGAATTATATGTTGGTTCAGATAAAAATATATATGCTAATTATAATTCATCAAAATTATTTGCAAATTTAACAAAACTAACAAGTGTTAATCTTTCAAATTTTTATGTTAATTTTACAAATGATATGAGTAGTCTTTTTATAGGATGTAGTGCTTTGGTTAATTTAGATGTTAGTCATTTTGAAACAAGTTCTGTTACAAATTTAGTTTCTACATTTCGTGATTGTACTTCGCTTGCTAGACTTGATGTATCAAACTGGGATACTAGCAATGTTACAAATCTAAGTGGTACTTTTAATAATTGTCAAAATTTAGTTTCAGTAGGTGATTTAGGCTTATGGGATACAAGTAAAGTTACTAGTATGGCTACATTATTTTGGAATTGTATTAATCTACAACAAATAAATGTATCTAATTTTGATACTAGTAATGTTACTAATATGGCTGATTTATTTAGTAATTGTCAAAAAATTAAATCATTAGATTTATCAAAATGGGATACAAGTAAAGTAAATATGATGCAATATCTTTTTTGTAATTGTGATTCATTAGAGGTAATTAATCTTTCAAATTTTGATACTAGTAATGTTACAAGTATACTTGGTATGTTTTATGATGCTAATAATTTAAAAACTATAAATCTAAGTAATTTTAAAGCAGATAAACTTAATAATACAGCATATATATTTGAAACTTGTACTGGGTTAGAAAAAATAATAATTAATAATGTTGATGCTAATTTAATAAATTCATTATTTTCTTTATTACCAAATAGAACATCAACTACAACAGGAAATATTGAAACTAATGTAGATTTATCAGGATTAGATTTAACTATAGTTCAAAGTAAAAATTGGAATATAGCTTAAAGAAGGATTATTTCCTTCTTTTTTCTTTAAAATACTTTAATTTTGTTAAATTTTAATATATAATATATCTAGGCATAGCATGGAGGTAACTTATGGATATTCAATTCAATTCATTAGAAGAACTTTATAATCGTATAAAACCAGCTTTGATGGCGAAAGTCGAAGAACTTAAAAGAAACGATCTTAACTATATAAAAGAAGAAGACGTTTGGAATTATTTAAAAGAAATAAAATGGAAAGATTCATCTGATTTAAAACTTTACCAAATGGTAAGTGATGTTTTAAATGCTGATAATTTATCGATAGATGGATACTTGAAAAAGAAACTTAATATGACAGAAAGACATATTTATTTCGAGTAGGAGGAATTATACATGAAGAAGAAAAAACAAAATTCAATTATTAAAAGTGCCTTAATAATTGTAGTTATTTTACTAGTAATTGGTCTTACTACACCAACATTAGTAAAAAATTTAAAATTTGGATTAGATTTACAAGGTGGTTTTGAAGTATTATATCAAGTTAAAAGTATTGATGGGAAAGAAGTAACTAGTGATATGGTTACTAACACATACAAAACAATTTCAAAAAGAATTGACGTATTAGGTGTTAGTGAACCTGAAATAGTAATTGAAGGGGATAATATGATCCGTGTTCAATTAGCTGGTGTTACAGATCCTGCTAAAGCTCGTGAAACATTAAGTGCTGTTGCAAATTTATCATTTAGAGATGCTGATGATAAACTTTTAATGAATAGCGATGTTTTAAAAAGTGGTGGTGCTAAAGTTGGTCAAGATGAAAAAGGTAGACCTGCTGTTAGCTTATCAATAGCTGATAAAGATAAATTTTATGAAGTAACAAATAATATTAGTAAACAAGAAAATAATTTAATTGTTATTTGGCTTGATTTTGATGGTACTACTTCATTTGAAAAAGAAAGAGAAAAATGTGGTAATGGTGAATCAAAATGTTTATCTGCTGCAACTGTTTCTCAAGGTTTCTCAAGTGATGTAATTATACAAGGAAATTTTGAACAAGAAGAAGTTGAATTATTAGTTGATCTTATTAATTCAGGTTCATTACCTACAAAATTAGAAGAAGTAAGTTCTAAAACTGTTGCTGCTTCATTTGGTGAAAATTCATTATATTT
This sequence comes from uncultured Bacilli bacterium, assembly GCA_904502155.1. Taxonomy (GTDB): domain Bacteria; phylum Bacillota_I; class Bacilli_A; order RF39; family UBA660; genus CAJGDV01. The sequence goes on along the minus strand of CAJGDV010000034.1, from coordinate 1,367 downwards.
AACAGCTAAAGCTGGAATTGTTGGGGTAGCAATGATTGCTCTAGTATTAATTGGTATTTATCATTTTGCTGGATTTATTGCAGTTGTAGGACTTATCATTTATACATTCCTAACATTGTTATCATTCTGGTTATTTGGTGGGGTATTAACTCTTCCAGGTATTGCTGCTTTAGTTATTGGTATTGGTATGGCTGTTGACTCATCAGTTATTACTTTTGCAAGAATTAAAGATGAATTAAGAGATAAAGTTAGACTTGAAGGTGCTTGCCGTAAAGGTAACGAAAACTCAATTATGGCAATCTTTGATGGTAACTTTACAACATTATTAGTTGCTGTAATACTATTTATCTTCGGTGAAAGTAGTGTTAAAGGATTTGCAACTATGCTTATCATTTCAACAATAATAACAATGCTTGTTATGGTTTACTTAACAAGAACATTATTAGACTTATTTGTTAAAACTGGAAAATTTGATAATAAATTAAATTTATTTATTGGATTTAAAGAAAATCAAAAACAAATAAAAACAATTAACTTTATTAAAATGCGTAAAGGTGCTTATCTTTACTTAGCAATTATGCTTGTAGTTGGTGTTGTATCTTTATGTACAAATAAACTTGAATTAGGTATTGACTTTAAAGGTGGATCATCTATTAACATCGTTGGTGATGAAAAAGTAAGTATTACAAAATTCAAAAAAGATATTAAAGAATTAGGTTATACATTATATGATTCTGAAACAATAGATTCTAACTCAGTAATCTTAAAAGTAGAAGAATCATTTAGTAAATCTGAAGTCCTTGAAATAGAAGAACATTTTAGTGAAAAATATAATGTTAAAACTGAAATTGGAGTTATTTCTAATATAGTTAAAAAGAACTTAGTTAAAAATGCTTTCTTATCAGTATTAATAGCATCTTTATTTATCATATTATATATTTCATTCAGATTTAAATTTAGTTATGCTATAAGTGGTATTATTGCTCTTATACATGATGCTTTAATAATTGTATTTATGTTCAGTTTATTTAAACTTGAAGTAACTAGTATTTTTATAGCTGCAATTTTATCAATCATTGGATATTCAATTAATGACACAATAGTTTCATTTGACCGTATTCGTGAAAATGTAAATCATAAAGGTAAAATTAAATCTGCTAAAGAACTTGAAGATATTGTTAATACAAGTTTAACTGTAACATTAGGAAGAACAATTGTTACAACAATTACAACATTATGTCCAGTAGTATGCTTAATAGCATTTGGTGCTCATGAAATTATTAATTTTAACTTAGCATTATTTGCTGGATTAATAGCTGGGGTATTATCTTCAATCTTCGTTGCTTCTCAATTATGGTATGATTTTG
>CAJGDV010000033.1 GCA_904502155.1 uncultured Bacilli bacterium | reverse complement strand
TTTACTTTTTTACCATTTCTTGCTTTTCTTTGTATATCTAATATTTTAATAATACATTTATCAAGTGCTGTAGCCATTTTTTCGTGCATTATCATTGGATTTGAACCTTCTACAAAATTTACTTCATATCCAAGTCCAGTAAAGAAAGCTTCTATTTCTCTTTCTGTCATTCTAGCAAATACAGTTGGGTTACTAATTTTAAATCCATTTAAATGTAAAATAGGTAAAACAGCACCATCCTTAATAGGATTAATAAATTTATTAGAATGCCATGAAGTAGCAAGTGGTCCTGTTTCTGCTTCACCATCTCCGACAACGCAAGCAACAATTAAATCTTTATTATCTAAAACAGCACCATATGAATGTGCTAATGAATAGCCTAATTCTCCGCCTTCATTTATACTTCCAGGTGTTTCAGGTGCAACATGGCTTGATATTCCACCAGGGAAACTAAATTGTTTAAATAATTTTTTCATTCCTTCAATGTCTTCAGTAATATTAGGATAAACTTTAGAATAGCTTCCTTCTAAATAACTATGAGCAACCATAGCATTTCCACCATGGCCAGGACCAGAAACATAAAGCATGTCCAAATTAAATTTATTTATAACACGATTTAAATGAGTATAAATAAAATTTTGGCCAGGAACAGTACCCCAGTGTCCTACTAATTTTCTTTTAATATGTTCTAATTTTAATTCTTCTTTTAATAAAGGATTATCAAGTAGATATAGTTGTCCTACTGCAAGATAATTACTTGCTCTAAAATAGGCATCTATATCCATAAGCATTTTTTTATTTAGTGTTTTCATATATTCCTCCTACTATATAATTATAGTAAAAAATAAAAAATCTTTCAATAAACTTTACTATTTTAGACAAATAAAAAAAACTATACTTATCTATTATCATTATTTTGTTGTATAATAGTAGTGGAGGTTGAAAATATGATTATGGATTGGATTAGGAAAATTGTATATATATTTATTCTTGTTGTTATAGCAATATTTGTTTTTGATAGTTTTGCATTTGGTATGCATACAGCATCAAAACAAGATTATAAATTTAATCAGTATTTATATTTAACAATAACTGATAATACAAAAACAGAAATAGAATATAAAATAGTAAATCGTATGAAAGTACCAATGGAATATAATAATGCATATGAAATTCAAATGTATAAAAATAAAGAGTGGAAACAATTTGATGATGAAATTATGTTTAATTTAGAATCAAAAATAATCGATTCTAAAGAAGTTAAGGGAGAAAAAATTAAATTAGATAAAACTTACGGTAAATTAAAAAAAGGAAGATATAGATTAATAAAAAATGTTGGGGGATATAATATAGCTGCAGAATTTGTAGTAAAATAATTCATAATCAAATAAGGGAATGACAAATTTCCTTTTTTTTGTTATAATATGCGCTTAAGAAAGCGAGGTGTATTAGATGAGTTTAATTACTGATACTATTTTAGGTTTTGTTGTTGGTGATGCTATGGGTGTTCCAGTAGAATTTGAATCTAGAGAATATTTAAAAGAAAATAAAATAGAAAAAATGGAAGGTTATATGTCATATATGCAACCTGCTGGTACTTGGTCTGATGACTCATCTATGACACTTGCTACTATTGATTCTATTATAGAAAAAAAAGTTATTGATTATGAAGATATGATGAATAAATTTGTAAATTGGTATCAAGATGCTGCTTATACTGCAACTGATATGATGTTTGATATTGGTAATACAACAAGAGAGGCCTTAAATTTATATTTAGATGGCTTTGAACCATTAAATTGTGGTTTTGGTGGTATTTATGATAATGGTAATGGTTCACTTATGAGAATGCTTCCTATTGCGTTATATACATACTACAAAAATATTAAAGATGAAATGTTATATGAAATTGTTAAAGATACATCATCTTTAACTCATAGTCATCCAATAAGTATTATGGGATGTTATATTTACGTTAAATTTATTCATTTCTTAATTGAAACTAAAGATAAAAATAATAGTTATAATAATATTAAAAATATTAATTATCAAAAATATTTTGATAAAGAAACAATTTTAAAATATGATAAATTATTTGATGATATTTATAAAAGAAACTTAGATGAAATAAGTTCATCAGGTTATATTGTATCAACACTAGAAGCTGTATTTTATGTAATTTTAAATAATAATACATATAAAGATGCGATATTAGAAGCAATAAATCTAGGGGAAGATACAGATACTATTGGTGCCATTACTGGTTCTATAATTTCAATTTTATCAAATGATATTCCTGAAAATTGGTTATGTGAACTTAAAAAAAGACAATTAGTTGACGAAATATCTAAAGAGTTTGAAAAGTGTCTAGTAAAATAGATTTATTCTTACTCTTTTTTTGATATAATTATAATAGGTGATAGTATGAATGAATCAATTATTAATGAAATAGATAGAATATTAAATGTTAATGGAATTTGTGAATCAAAACAAAATGATGATTTTCTTTGGAGTTTAATATCAACAACTATTTTATTAAATGAAAGAATATACGATTACAACAAAGATGTTGATGTATATTTTAAAGGAGCTATTGAAGATATTATAGGTCAATATGAAATTAATCAAAATTATTTTCTAGATGAAAATAATAATAAACTAAGTACATTTGATGTTGTTGTTTCTAATCGCGATATGAAATCATTTACAATGTATGATGAGAATTTAAATGAAGATGAATTTGAATTGTTTAAAGATTTATATTATGAAGAATTACCAGTAGAATATGGTCCAAATAAATTAATTATGACAGGAGAAAATTTAGATATATCTAAATTAGTAAATCATGTTAGAAATGCATTTGCCCATTCTAGTTATGAAATTATTGATGAAAATAATATAAGATTATATAGTTATAATAAAGATGGTAAATATGACTTAAATATTCAAATTTCAAATATATTAGCAATAGCAATAATTGATGAAATAAATAATCAAGCTTTAAATAAATATATAGACTATATTGGATTTGATAATGTAGAAGATAAAGAAGAATTTCTTACAGAAGAAGATACATTATTATTATTAAATGAATACAATTGCTTTAATAAAGATGAAAAAGATAAATTTATGGCTGATAATAAAGTTGGCGATAAATATGATTGCTATAACATAGTTGAAAATATTAATAATAAATTAGAATATCTTGCTGGACCTGCTTTAGGACTAGATTATTATATTTATAAAAAATATAAAAATCAGCAACTTTTTGATGATTATCTTTATGAAAGATATGGTGAATATAAATTTTATAGTAAACCACTTGATAATTTTTCAGAAGATAAGAAAAATGAAATTTTATTTAAATTATTATTTACAAGTTTATTAAATAATACTTTTGTTAATGGTTTTAATAATAAAGATTTAAATGATATTGATTTATCTAAGTTCCATTTAGAAAATGAAACTAAAAATAAATTAAGTGATAAATATGCTAATTTAGCAAAACAAGATGATAAAAGATTTACATCTATTTTAAAGAAAATTGAAAAAATTGATGAAAAAATTGCAAATGGAGAACAAAAATTAGAAGAAAATAAAGATCAAGATACAAAATATTTTAGAGATATACTTCCAAAACAAATTGAAAAAGAAAGAGAAAATCTAAAAGCTGAAAAAGATGATTTTTATAAAATAAGAGAAGAATTATATAAAAAATTATTCTTACTTACAGAAATAAGAGATAATATAACTAATAATGTACATAATGATATTTTAAATCATATTAGAAATGCTATAGCACATGGTAATATTATTTTTCATGATTTTGATTTAAATAATGTAAATAATACTTATGTAGTATTTAAAGATTATGATCCTAAGAAAAATAACGAAATTTCTTTTATAGGTTCTATTGCATTATCAGATTTATTAGAACTTGTTATGGATAATAAAGAAAATGTAAGAGTACGCTAGACTCTTCTTTTTTTTTAAACTTTATTGTATAATAGTTATAGGAAAAGGTGAGAAAATGAAGTTATTAATTATGCCTAATAGTTATAATCAGGCAGAAAGTTTAATTGAACATATTGACGGTATTATTGTTGGATTAAAAGATTTTAGTGTTAATATGCCAGCTTATTTTTCTTATGATGAGGTTTTAGATTTTATTAATTTAATTAAAAAAAATAATAAGCAAATTTTTGTTGCTTTAAATAAAAATATGTTTAATAAAGATTTAAAACAATTAAGAAAAATATTAATTGATTTAGATGAATTAAAAATTAATGGAATCTTATATTACGATATTTCAATCGTAAATATAAGAAAAGAAGAAAAACTAGTGACACCTCTTGTATGGAATCAAGAACACTTAACAACAAATTATTTAACAAGTAATTTTTGGTATGAACAAGGTGCTAAATATACTATGTTATCAAGCGAAATTACTTTAGATGAAGTAAAAGAAATTGAAGAAAAAGCAGAAGCTAAATTAATGTTACCAATTTTTGGATATCTTCCAATGTTTGTATCACGTAGACACCTTGTAAAAAACTATTTAGAAACATTTAATTTAGAAGATAATAGTAAAATTAATTATATTGAAAAAGAAGGAAAAGTATATGCTATTATTGATGATGAACATGGTACTAGGGCATATTCTCATAAGTGTTTAAATGGTATTGTAGAAAGTTTAAAACTTAATATAGATTATGCTGTTTTAAATTCATTTAATATATCAGATAAAGTATTTAGAGAAGTTGTATTTATGTATAGTGTTGTAAATGAAACTAATGCATTAGAATTTAAAGAAAAAATTAATGAAATGATTGATACTGATTTAGGATTCCTTTATAAGGAAACAGTATATAAAGTTAAGAAATAGGTGATTTATGAAAAAACCAGAATTATTAGCTCCAGCTGGAGATTTAGAAAGATTAAAAATAGCACTACTTTATGGTGCTGATGCTGTATATATTGGTGGTCCTGCTTTAAATTTACGTGCTAATGCTATAAATTTTACTTTAGAAGATATAAAAGAAGGCTGTGAATTTGCACATAGTCTTGGTAAAAGAGTACATGTTACTGTTAATATAGTACTTCATAATAAAGAAATAGATGGTATAGTTGAATACCTTAAAGAATTAGAAAAATGTAATGTCGATGCTATTATTGTAAGTGATCCTGCTATTATTAATTTAGCACTTAAACATACTAATTTAGAAGTACACCTATCTACTCAAGCATCTACTCTTAATGTTGAAGCTTGTAAATTCTTTAAAAATTTAGGTGTAAAAAGAATTGTTTTAGGAAGAGAAGTAAGTAAAGAAGATATAAAAGAAATTATGGATAATGTAGATATTGAAATAGAAACATTTATTCATGGTGCAATGTGCTCTTCTTATTCAGGAAGATGTGTTTTATCTAATTTCTTTACGGCAAGAGATGCTAATCGTGGTGGATGCGCTCAAATTTGTCGTTGGGATTTTAATTTGCTTGATGAAAATAAAAATCCGCTTAAAGGAGAAAAAGAATTTACTTTTTGTACAAAAGATTTATCAAACTTAGTAAATATTAAAGAAATTTGTGATATGGGTATTTCTTCTTTAAAAATAGAAGGAAGAATGAGATCAATTTACTATATTGCAACAGTAGTTGGTATTTATAGAAAAGTTATTGATACATATTATAATGATAAAGACAATTTTAAATATGATGAAAAATTAGAAAAAGTATTAACTAGATGTGCTAATAGAGACTCAATAAGCCAATTTTTTAATGGTAATTTTGGTAAAGAATCACAATATTATAATGGTAGAGTAGAAGTATCTAACCAAGATTTCTTAGGACTTGTTTTAGATTACAAAGATGGTATTGTAACTTTACAACAAAGAAATTACTTTAAAAAAGGTGATGTTGTAGAATTTTTTGGACCTAATTTAGATGTTTTTGAATATACTATTAATGAAGTATATGATGAAGATGGAAATCAAATTGATATTGTAAGACATCCAAAACAAATTGTATCCTTTAAGGTACCTAAAGAATTACATCAATTTGATATGATGAGAATAAAATAACATTTTATTATTGACAACTAAAGTTTGTTGTAGTAAAATGTTTTGGTAAGTTATTAGTAATACAAAAAAAAGCAAGTTTCATTACTTGCTTTAATGTGTATTTTAATAGCATTTATTAAATATAAACAGAGGTGAAATAGATTATGGCTAAAGAAGATTTAGAGTTAACAATCGAAGGGAAAGAAAAATTAGAAGCAGAATTAGACGAACTTAAAAATGTACGTCGTCCTGCAAATGTTGAAGCATTAAAAGAAGCTAGAGCTTTAGGTGATTTATCAGAAAATGCTGAATATGATGCAGCAAGAAATGAACAAGCAGTTATTGAAACTAGAATTAAAGAATTAGAAACTATACTTGAAAATGCAACAATTATTAGTGCTGATAAAATTACTGGGGAAGAAGTATCTATTGGAACAGTTGTTACATTAGAATTTATTGAAGATGATGAAACAGAAGTTTATACATTAGTAGGTACTAAAGAAGCTGATGTTTTCAATAATAAAATAAGTACTAAATCTCCAATCGCTATGGCAATTATGGGTAAAAAAGTAGGTACTGTTGCTACTGTTAAATGTGATGCTGGCGATTACGATGTTAAAGTTGTAGATATTAAAATAGCACAATAATTTGTGCTTTTTTCTTGATAATTAAGCAAAATTATTATATACTAGATATGTTTTGAAGGAGAGAATATTATGGCAAATAAAAACGTTAAAGAAGTAAAAGTTAAAATCGAAGGAAAAGAATGGAAAGACGCTTTAGAAAAAGCTTTTGTTAAAGCTAATAAAAAAGCAAAAATAGATGGATTTAGACCTGGAAAAGCTCCAAAAGATATGTTCATCAAAAAATATGGAATGGAAAGTTTATATATGGAAGCTGGAGATTTAGTAATCGAAAAAGCTTACATGGATGTAGTTAACGAAAATAAAGATTTAGAATTAGTTGCTCAACCAGATATTAAATTAAATTCTGTAGATGACGATCATATTGAATTTGTATTTACTTTAGTTACAAAACCAGAAGTAAAATTAGGTGAATACAAAGGTTTAGATGTTAAAAGAGATTCAGTAAAAGTTACTGAAAAAGAAATAGATCAAGCTGTTTTAGAAATGAGAAATAGATATGCTGAAAACGTTGTTAAAGAAGGTAACGTTGAAGATGGAGACATCGCTGTAATCGATTTCGAAGGTTTCAAAGATGGTGTTGCTTTCGAAGGTGGAAAAGGTGAAAACTATAGTTTAACAATTGGTTCTCATACATTTATTCCAGGATTCGAAGAACAATTAATAGGTATGGAAGTTGGAGAAGAAAGAGATATTAATGTATCTTTCCCAGAAGATTATCATGCTGAAGAATTAAAAGGTGCTCCTGTAGTATTCAAAGTTAAAGTAAATGAAATTAAAACTGTTGAAATTCCAGAATTAGACAAAGATTTCTTTGCTGACTTAGGATATGAAGATATCGAAACTGAAGAACAATTAAGAGCTACTGTTAAAGAAACTATTAAAGCTCGTAAAGATGCTGATGCTGATAATAAATATATTGATGATTTATTAAAAGCTGCTAGCGAAAATGCAAAAGTTGAAATTCCAGAACAAATGATTCATGAAGAAGCACATAGAATGGTTCATCAATATGAAGAACATTTAAGAATGCAAGGAATTACTTTAGAACAATTCTTCCAATTCACTAATTCTAATGAACAAGCTTTAATGGATCAAATGCATGATGAAGCTAAAAACAGAGTTCTTTATAGATTAGTATTAGAAGCTATCGTTAAAGAAGAAAAAATTGAAGTTTCTGAAGAAGAAGCTAATAAAGAAGCAGAAGAATTAGCTAAAAAATATCAAATGTCTAAAGATGAATTCTTAAATGCATTTGGTGGTTTAGATATGATTAAATATGATTTAACTATGAAAGCTGCTGTTGATGTATTAAAAGGTAATAAATAATTACCTTTTTCTTTTAGGAGGATTTATGAAAATAGGTATTATTGGTGCTATGGATGTTGAAATTGATAAATTTAAAGAGTTATTTAATTTATCTTTACTTGAAGAAGAAACATATCATAGTAAAGTGAATAATAAAGACTTATATGTTGTTAAATGTGGAATAGGTAAGGTTAATAGTGCTGCAACTTGTATGCATTTAATAGATAAATATAATGTTGATTTAATAATTAATACAGGATGTGCAGGGGCATTAGTTGATGATGTTAAAGTTTTAGATGTTGTTTTAGCATCTTATGTAACATATCATGATTTTGATCCTGTTCGTATTATGGAATATAGTGTTCCAAATAATGGGAAACCTTTAGCTGATAAAAAAATGATTGAGTTAGCACTTGAGTCTGTTAAACAACTTAACTTAAATTGCTTTATTGAAGGTATTTGTAGTGGGGATTGTTTTGTGACTAATAGTGAGCAAAGAGATGATATTTATAATCGTACTAAATGTTATGCTGTTGATATGGAAAGTGCTAGTATTGGTCATATTGCTGCTAAAAATAATATACCATTTATTTCAGTTAGAACAATTTCTGACTTTGCAGATGGTGCAGTAAATTTTGAAGAAAAAGCGGGACACATTTCAAGTGATATTGTTAAGCATATAATAGAAAGAATCTAGTCAAAAGATTCTTTTTTTGTTATAATATGTATAGAATAGAGAGGTTATGTATATGAACAATTGTAAAAACTGTGGTACACCAGTAGTTCCAGGTGAATTAAGATGTCCTACATGTAATATACCTTATGCTGATACTGATGCTTTAAAAGTTGATGTTAAAATGCCTAATATGAGTGGAACTTTACTTGAAAAACAAGATAAAGGATTACCACCTGAAGTTTCTGCTCAAGAAGGTTTAAGAAGACTTAAAAACCCAACTATTGAGGAAGAAGAAGCTTATGATCCTGATGCTATTATCCCAATAGCACCACCATCATCTTTTGAAGAAACACAAATGCCTACTATACCTCAAGCTGAGATAGGAGAAGAAAATAAGGTAGAAACAGAATCATTTATAGTTGAAGGATATAAAAAAGTTGATAAAGGTTCAAATAAACTTTTTGTCGTTATGGCGTCATTAATTTTACTTGGTGGAGTTGGATTTTTCTTATATGGTACATTTATAGATCCAGAAATATACGATAAAATTTTAAGTAATTATTTACCAAATGATGAACTAAAAGAAGTAGAAATAACAGAAGAAGCATATGAATCATATTTATCAACAGAAGCCAACATTTCAGATGTTAAATTCGTTCTTGAATATGGATTATCAATGACACATAATTTTGTATACGACGAAGAAGCTAAAAAAATTAAAGCCATTATTAATAGAAGTACAAAAAATGGTCAATCAAATGTATTTGAAGGACAAACTAAAGTTGAAAATTTAATGAAAAAATTAGATGGACAAACTAAATACACAATTAAATTTGAACCAGCGGATGATAAATTTTTATATTTAGTTATATTTGAAACACCTAAAATTCAAATTCTTGATGTTGTAGAATTAAACAAATTACCTAGAGAAAAAGGTAAAGTAAATGATATTATTGATGATATAAATAAATTTAAAGTTTTCTTTTCATCAGTTACTGCTGAAAATACAGAAGATGGTAAATTTATAGAAATTAATTTAAATGCTGAACAAGTTGAAAATAATGTTGAAATTCAAAATAATGTATCTGTTGAATTATCAAAATTAGATTCTAATTTAGAATATGATGTTGTTTTAGAAGAGGCAGATGAAATGTATAAAATTACAATTAAAGAAGTAAAAAGTACTGAATAAGTACTTTTTATAAATAATATAGTAAAGAGGTTTTTATATGAAATGTAAAAATTGTAATAACGAAGTTATAAATAATCAAGGATTTTGTAATGTTTGTGGTTCTAAAATAGAAGTAGAAATTAATTTATCAGATGTAGATAAAACTTCAATGAATTCTCAAGGTATAGTTAATTATGATTTTGATTTTTCAGATCAAATAAGAAGTAATACACCTAATCCAAATAATATTACTGTTAGACAAACACAAATGCCAGTACAAGCTCCTTCTCAACAAATACCAGTACAAGTTCAGCAAGTTCCTACACCACAACAAGTAGAACAACCAACACAAGTTCAGCAAGTTCCTACACCACAACAAGTAGAACAACCAACACAAGTTCAGCAAGTTATGCCACAACAAATAGAACAACCAGTACAAGTTCAGCAAGTTATGCCACAACAAATAGAGCAACCAGTTCAGGTTCAAAATAATCCACAACAAAACATAAACAATAATAATCAATATTCTGTATTAGGAAGAAATGATCATAAACATAGTCATGCTCCAATAATTATAATTTGTATACTTTCTATATTAGTAGGTGGAGGATATTTTGTTTATAATACTTTCTTCTATGATTCGTTAGAAAAACCTAATATAGAAAATACAGGTAATACAAATAACAATAAAGAAGATATACCAGTTGATGAAGAAAAAGAAGAGACTAAAGAAGAAGAAAAAACAGAAAATAAAGAAGAAAATAAAGAAACATCAACTGAAAGTTCAGGCAACTTAACAGTTCCTGTAAATAAAATTTCTTATTCTGGTGTTACTTTAGAAATTCCAACTACATTACTTTATAGATATGAGGAAGAAGAAACATTAGTTATATATCCTGAAAATGAAGAATGGGCTGCAGCCTTTGCTGTATCTGAAGGAGATTATTACACATTAAAAAATAAGAAAGCTGAATTAGCAAAAGAAATTGAAAATACTGGTCTTACTGTTAAAAATTATGGTGTTAAGTTTTATGGTGGAACAGAATGGTTAACTTTTGAAACAGAATATAATAGTGTTAATATTTTAGCAGTATATGTAAATGCTAAATCAAATAGATATGGAGCATTTACTATTCAAACATTAGA
>CAJGDV010000032.1 GCA_904502155.1 uncultured Bacilli bacterium | reverse complement strand
GTTTGACCTTCTTCAGGTATTTCTTGTAATTTAACATCTTCAAATATTTTACCATCATGCATTTTAATTCTTCGTGTTGCATATTTTTCTACTTGTTCATAATTATGAGTTACAACAATAACCAATTTATCTTTTGAAATATCTTTTAATAATTTCATAACTTCATTAGCAGATTTACTATCCAAATTTCCAGTAGGTTCATCAGCTATTATTACTGGTGTATCTTTAGCAAGGGCTCTTGCTATAGCTACTCTTTGTTTTTGTCCTCCAGATAATTTGGAAACTTTTGTATTTTTATATTTTGTTAAACCTACTTGATCAATTAGTTTTAATATTTTTTCTTTTTTCTTTTTATCACCATTAAGCATTAAAACTAATTCAATATTTTGATATACAGTATAACTATTTATAAGATTAAAGTTTTGGAATATTATTCCAATATATTTTCTTCGGTAGTTTTCATAGTCTTGTTCAGTATAATGGCTTGTTTCTTTACCATTAATATACATTTCTCCATCTTCGTATGCATCCATACCACTTATAACATTTAATAAGGTTGATTTCCCTGAACCAGATTCACCTGTTATTACAACAAATTCATTAATATTAAGTTCTAAATTAATTTTAGAAAAACCAGTTGTTACAACTTTTTTTCCATAATAATATTTAGAAACATTTTTTAATTTTATCATATATCCTCCTTACATTAAGAAAGGATTATTTTAAAATAATCCTTTTTGTGTATCTTTCCTTAATTAATGGATCACCATTTCTATTAACATCTCCAGAATGATCTCTTTCAAACTTTTCCAAACAATCATATATTTTTAATAATTGTTCTTTAGTTGGTAAGTGTCTTTGATTATTTACTTCTTTTAATATTTTATTAATATAAACATACATATCTAATTCTCTTGATTCTATAATATGTAAATAATTATGAGCACTATTACCGATTAAAATAGCCCCATTATTAATTTTTTCTTTTCCACCATGTTCTTTTTTTATAATATGATGAAAAGTAAAATAGTTAGCTTCTTTTGTAAGTTCATACCCCATCCAATCAAAATCTGTCATGTTAAAAATGTGTATCATTTCTTTTGTTATTTTTTTCATAAGTATACATCTCCTACTTATAGTATAACAAAAAAAGAGCTATTTGGCTCTATTTATTTTTTATTTCTTTTATATTGTCTTTAACTATTATTAAACTACATACGATTAATGCATAAACAATTGATTTTAAACTACCATCTTGGCAAATAAAACTTGCAAACATTAAACTTAATACAGCAAATAATGTTAATATTAAACTAAATATATCCCTATGGGACGATTCCATGTGAATTCCTCCAAATCCACAAATATAATAGCATGATACTGCTATTTTGTCAAATGAATAGATTGTCTAGTTTTGTAAAGTTTATTGACATCATGGTTTCTTTATGAATATAATAATGTTAAAGATATTTTAAAAGAGGAGGATTATAAAAATATCTAGCGCCAGACCCTAAGGGGTGACGAGGATAGCAGTTATCGAAATTTCGGCGGGTACTGCTACGGATTTAAAGAGTTCGTTAAATATATAAATAAAAAATAAAATCAAGATTATAACAAAATTATATATTATTCTTTTATTTAGAAAAGGAGTTATATATATGTGTGGAATCATAGGATATGTAGGTAAAAAAAATAATGCTTTAGATGTTATTATTGAAGGCTTACTAAGACTTGAATATAGAGGATATGATTCAGCAGGTATAGCTTATGTTAAAGACGGTTTATTAAATATAGAAAAAGAAAAAGGCAAAATTGCCAATTTAAAAGAAAAATTAGATTTTAATGATAAATCTAATTTAGGTATAGGACATACGAGATGGGCTACTCATGGGGAACCTAACTATGTTAATAGTCATCCTCATAAAGTTGGTAAAATTTCAATTGTTCATAATGGTATTATTGAAAATTATAGTGAGCTTAAAGAAGAATTAATAGAAAAAGGATATGAATTTAAATCTAGTACAGATACTGAAGTAGCTTGTGCTTTACTTGATTACATTTATAGTGAAACTAATAGTATAGAACAAACTATTGCTATTTTTAGAGAGAAAGCTCGTGGAGCTTATGCTTTAGGAATTATTGTTGATGATGATTATAATCATTTATATGCTGTTAAAAAAGATAGTCCTTTAATTATTGCTTGTGGTGATAATGAAAATTATATTGCTTCTGATGTTCCTGCTATTTTAAAATATACTAATAAGTATATTGTTTTAAACGACGGCGAATTTGCTAAAATTAGTGCGGATAAAATTCTTGTTTATGATGAAAATGCTGATTTAAGAAAAGTTGAAGTTAAAGAATTTAAAGGTGATTCTAATGCTGTTGAGAAAAATGGTTATGACCATTTTATGCTTAAAGAAATTTATGAACAACCTGAAGTTATTAAAGCAACAACATTACCTTATATTGAAAAAGGTGTTGATTCATTAGTTGATAATATGCCTGATTTTAGTAAATACAAAAAAATTGATATTGTAGCATGTGGTAGTGCATATCATGCTGGTTTAGTTGGTAAAACTTTAATTGAAGAATTTGCTAATGTTCCAGTAACTGTTGATATTGCTAGTGAATATCGTTATAAAAAATTATTTTTAGATGAAGAAACTTTAGTTATTGTAGTATCTCAATCTGGAGAAACTGCAGATACATTAGCTGCATTAAAAATTGCTAAAGAACATGGTAGTGATACATTAGGTATTATAAATGTTGTTGAAAGTAGTATTGCTAGAGCTGCTCATCAAGTTTTATATACTAAAGCTGGGGCTGAAATTGCTGTTGCAACAACTAAGGCTTATTCAAGTCAAATTGCCCTACTTTCTTTAATTGCACTTAATATAGCTAATAATAAAACAATGAAACAAGAAGAAGTATTAGAAGTATTAAAAGGAATCAGAGCATTGCCAACACAAATGCAATCTGTATTAAATGAAAGAGAACATTATAAAGAAATAGCAGAAAAAATTTATGATCATGATAGTATTTTCTTTATAGGTAGAGATATTGACTATGCCCTATCTATGGAAGGAAGTTTAAAATTAAAAGAAATATCATACATTAATTCACAAGCATATGCAGCTGGAGAATTAAAACACGGAACAATTAGTTTAATTGAAGAAGGTACTCCAGTTATTGCTCTTGTAACAGAAGAAAAAATAGCAGAAAAAACTATTAGTAATATAAAAGAAGTTAAAGCTCGTGGTGCTAAAGTTATTTTAGTAGCTAGTGAAAATATTAATATTAGCGGGGACTTTTATGATGAATTAATTTTAGTTCCTGATGCTAATAAATTAATTAAACCAATGCTTACTGTAATACCACTTCAAATGTTATCTTACGAAATTGCCAAATTAAGAGGCTGTGATATTGATAAACCAAAAAATTTAGCTAAGTCTGTGACTGTTGAATAAAAAAAACTAGATTATTCTAGTTTTTTTATTTTACTCTATTATTTACTATTTCTTCTAATTCATGTTCTGTACCAGGATTACCTTGGAAATTTAATAATTCATTTTCAAACATTTCATCCATATTATCTTTAGCAATATCTCTAATTATTACAGAATCATAATCTTCTAGAACATATCTAACACCTGCTGATGGTTTATGTTCTATATAATCACCATTAGCCGAAATAAAGTGTTTATTGTTTAATTGCATTGGTTGATAATAATGATATCCTATAATACCTTGAATTTCTTCATATTCATTATTCATAACAGCATCTTTTAAAAGTGATTCAGCATTTTTTACAGAATCATAGATTGCTGCATCATTATTATCAAACATAAAGGCACTTAAATTAATTGAATAACCATTATTTATTGAAGCAGATGCTAATTGGCCTAATACATAATCACTTGAATTTTTAATCATTTGATAATCATTTTGGCTTAGAATTGTATCTAATAATCCTGGGTTAGAATATCTTAATGGTTCAATATTAAGCATTACAATAAAATAAAATGCATCTCCATTTGAAATATTTATCCCTATTTCATTACATTCTTCAATAAATGTAGCTGATGCGTTTATTAAATCATCTTCTGTTATAACAGAACCATGATATTCAGTATATCCATCTACTACTACATCATTTTGATAAACAATTTCATTTGTTACAGGAATTTCTTGTTTTGTTTCCTTGTGTGTAGATATTTTAAATGCTAATGTTGCAGCTGTTAATGCTACAATTGCCATTTTTAAATATCTTTTTCTTTTGTTATTCATTTTCTTTTTGCCTGGTTTAAATTTTACAACTTTATGTTTATTTGGATTTTTAGGTTCTTCTTTTTTAGGTTCTTCCTTTTTAGGTTCAACTTTAGGTTCTTCTTTTTTTACCTCAACCTTAGGTTCCTTTTTAGATTCAACCTTTACTTCAGGTTTGTTTTTTTCTTTTTCTACCTCTTGTTTAACTAATTCTACTATTTCTAGTGCTCTTGGATTAATCTCCCCATTTATTCTTACAGGTATTTCTTCAATGTGACGATTATTAAAATCGTCTTCATATAAATATTTAAATGTTTTATTATCTACTACTTGATAGCGTAAATATCTCATATTACTCATCCTTTCCTGCAAGATTCAACGAAATATTTCATTAATTCTTGGTTGTTCTTATCATATTCTGCCATTAATTCTGGATGCCATTGAACACCCATTGCGTTTTTTCCATTCTCAAAGTATTCTGGGATTCCATCACTAGAATAACCATATACTTTAAATTCATTATTTAATTCACCAATATTATAACTATGTCTACTATTTACCATTATAGTATCTTGTTTTAATAAATCATAAATTTTAGAGCCTTTTTTAAGATTTACACAATGTACATATTCAGGTCCTAATTGATTATGATCAATTTCAGAATCATTAGCATATGTTTTAAATTTTGGTGTTCCTGCTTTTCTATTATCAACATAACCTATTGTTTGCATTCCAAGACAAATTCCTAAAAGTGGAATATCGTTATCTAATGCATATTCACATATATATTCATCATATTCATACCATTTAGATCCACCTGGAATTAATATTCCATCAAGATGTTTTAATATATTATCTAATATTTCTTTTTCTTTAAAATTTAATCTTGGTACATCTCTTGGTGTTATTTCATTATAAAGTACATCTTGTGGTGGTTGTATTGTAATTACACTAGCACCGTTTCGTACTAAACATTTACGATAATATTCACCTGTTGAGATGATTGGTAAATTTTTATCTGAATATTCTACTCTTCCTACTACCCCAATTAGTGGTATTTTCGCAGTATCTTTATTAAAATTTTTATTTAAATAATCTAAATATTCTTCTAATGTATATTTCATATTATACATTATAGTAGCATGTTTAGGACCAACATATCTTAAATGCCATGGTTCTCCAGTTTGTCCGGTTACAATTTCTTTATCTTTAGGATATCTTAAAATAAACCCAAATTTATGAGCATTTTCATATACCCACATTGAAATCTTATGTTCCCACATTTCCCATCCTTTAACATAATGTTTACCATTATCATCAATACTTTCTAAAATAGCAAAGTCTATAGCTAGTCCTGTTTGATGTTCAGAATGTCCTGGTAATGCTACTCTTCTTATAGCTTCTTCATAATCTTCTTTTTCAATAAACTTGATTAATGTTTTCTTTTGATCTTTATAACTTCTATATGCTGAGTTAATAAAAATTTCATAGCCATTTTTCTTAGCTTCATTTTGAAGTAATAAGAAGGCATTATATGCTTTTTCATTAACTTTCATATTTCCTTCTATAATTGTACTCTCAATAAAATCTGTTATTTCAATTAAGCCTTCTGGTATATAATTTTTATTTAATTTATTAAATTTATTTACCAATATTAAAGTATCCATTTAGCACCTCTTTTACTACTCTTTCGGCTGTGGTATCAATAAATTCTAAGATAGCTTCTAAAGAAAAAACTTCAGGTTTTTTATTTCTATCACTTTCTTCAATGAAGCCTCTTACCTGTTTTAATAATAAATCTATTTTGGTTAAATCAACTTCATCTAATTCCGATTCAAAATTAATATTTTTATAAAAAATATCTAAATTTAAATTATATTTATCAATTACTAAACCATTAAAAATGGAATAATCACTATATACTTTTTTCATCTTAAGGTCAAAACTACAATCCATAAATGTTCCGTCATTAAGATATAATATTTCATTTTTATAATAATTAGGCATAAATTCAGTAAACCAAATTAAGTCGGTATACAAATGTATATAATACCCCATTTCAAAAGGTTTATCAATCTTATATTTACTTAAATATTTATTTAAATTAGGAAGATAAGTATTGTTAGTTTCAAAATGTCCTTTCTCTTTAGTTTCACCTAATAATTTACCTAAATCAGGTGCTATTGTTCCTAAGAATAAAGAATTCTCATCTTGAAAACCTAATTTTTCATTGGCTTTTTTTGCTACTGCCATGTGAATCAAAGCTGATGCCATAATAAATACCTCCTACCATACTTATTATATCAAAAAAAGACATATTTGTCTTTATTTAAATTCACTAAAATCTAATGTTGCAAAATAATCATCTAATGTTTCTGCTCTTCTAATTAATTTAACAGAACCATCTTGTTTTAATAATAATTCTTTACATTTTAATTTACCATTATAATTGTAACCCATTGCTTGACCATGAGCTCCGGCATCTAAAATAGCAAGTCTATCTCCTATTTCAATTTTAGGAAGTTTTCTATCTATTGCAAATTTATCATTGTTTTCACATAATGAACCTACAATATCATAAGTGTGATCACAAGGCATATTTTCTTTTCCTAAAACAACAATATGGTGATATGCTCCATACATTGCTGGTCTCATTAAATCTGTAGCACATGAGTTAACACCAATATATTCTTTATAAATATGTTTTTCATGAATAGCTTTTACAATTAGATTACCATAAGGCGCTAACATATAACGACCTAATTCTGTATAAATAGCAAGTTCTAAGCCATTATTTTTAATTAATTCATCATATGCTTTTTTTACACCTTCTGATATTTTTTTAATATCATTTTTTTCTTGTTCTGGTTTATATGGTACACCAATACCACCTGATAAATTAACAAAAGTAAAATTAACATCTACTTTTTCTTTAACTTCTAATATTAATTCAAAGATCATTCTTGCAATATATGGATAATATTCATTTGTTACAGTATTACTAGCAATAAATGAATGGATCCCAAATTCTTTTACTCCTAATTCTTTTAATTTAATTATAGCTTCTATAATTTGGTCTTTTGTCATCCCATATTTAGCATCTTTAGGATTATCCATAATATCATTACCTAGTTTAAATACTCCTCCTGGATTATATCTTAAACACATTTTTTCAGGTATTTTAATTTCATCTTTAATATAATCAATATGAGTTATATCATCTAAGTTTATTATTGCTCCAAGTTTGCTTGCATATTTATATTCTTCTAATTCTGTTTCATTTGATGAAAACATAATATTCTTTATTCCTGCTTTTTCGCACATTTTTAATTCAGCATAAGATGAGCAATCAGCTCCAATTCCAAGTCCATCTAAAATTTTTAAAATATGTGGATTTGGTGTTGCTTTAACTGCAAAAAATTCATAAAATCCTTTATTCCAACTAAAGGCTTCTAATAATTCTTTGGCATTGTCTATAATGCCTTTTTCATCATAAATATGAAATGGTGTTTCATATTCTTTTTCAATTTCTAATAATTTTTCATATGTTAAAAATGATTTTTTCATAATTTCTACTCCTACTAAATAAAAAGACTTATTAAAGTCTTTTATTTATTTTTATTTGATTTTGCTTGTTTTTTTAATAAATCTCTTATTTCTTCTAATAATAATACATCATCTGGTTTTTTAGGTTCTTCTTTTTTAGGTTCCTCTTTCTTTTTAGTTACTGGATTTAATATTTTATTAATAACTTTAATTATAACAAAAATACATGCTGAAATAATTAAGAAATCAATAACATTTTGAAGGAAGTTACCATATGCAATTGTAGCGTCCCCTAATTTTAATGATAGACTTTTAAAGTCAATACCACCTAAACAAATACCTACTAAAGGCATTAAAATATCATTAACTAATGAAGAAACGATTGTAGAGAATGCTCCCCCAATAATAACCCCAACAGCTAAGTCAAGTACATTACCTCTTAAGATAAATTTTTTAAATTCATTTAATTCTTTTTCAACTTTTTTCATACTTCTCACCTCAAAATATAATAACACATATTAAAGTAAAAGTATAGATATTTCATATATTATAAGTGTAAAAATAATAGATGGAATTAATGCTACAATTATAGAAATAAAGAAATAATAAAGTTTACTTAAAAAGTTAGTACTTTTTTCAAGTAAATATGTAAAAATAATATTAAAATTCAATACTTCAAAAATTGTAATTGTAAACGTTACAAGTGATAATACAATATCATCATCAACTTTTATTTTATAAAAAACATATATAAATAAAAAGACAACTAAAAATTCTATAACTATAAGTATGCTTCTAACTTTTTCTTTTTTAATAGCAGAAAAATTGATTTTTTTTATTAATTTTATTAAAAAACAAAGGATAAAAAGGGCTAATAAAATTATTCCTATTAATTCATATGGAAGATTTGAGAAAAATTTAATTATTTGAGCATTATCCATTAATTAAATTCATCCTCTAAATTTCCAAGTAATTCTTCTATAATATCTTCCATAGTAATTATTCCTTTTACATCATTTTTATTTCCTACTATCATAAGTCCTATATTTTTCTTTTTCATAATATTAAAAGCATCATCTATTTTAGCATTTTCATCAATATAATATGGTTTTCTAATAAGACTTTCAAAATCACTTTGATAGTCTATAATTAAATCTTTAACATTAAATATTCCTAATAATTTATCATCATCAAAAATAGGAAAACGTGTATGTTTTTCTTTTCGAACGATTTCTAAAATTGTTTTAAAATCATCTTTAATGTCTAGTTTAATCATTTCAGCTTTTGATGTCATAGCAGTTTTAACTTCAATATCATTAAATTTAAATACATTAAGTAATATATCTGTTTCTTCAACTTCTAAAACGCCTTCGCTTTTTCCTAGTCTAATCATTCTTCTAATTTTTTCTTCAGTTAGTTTTTCTTCTTTTGGTTCTGGTATATTAAATAATTTTGTTAAAAAGTTAACTGAAATGGTTAAAATACAAACAAATGGATAAAATAAGCCGTTTGATATTTTAATAATTGGAGCTATTTTATAGCTAAATTTATTTGGATTTGCAAGAGCAATTTTTTTTGGTAATAATTCACCAAAAATAAGTGTTAAATAAGATAAAATCATTGTAACTAAAATTACTAATATATTTTCAATTAATGATTCATAATTTGGGTTATAACTTATTTTTTCCATTATTTCACTTACAAAAGTATTAGCAGCAAAAGCACTAGCTAAAAATCCTGCAAATGTAATTACAACTTGTATTGTTGCTAAAAATTTATTAGTATTATTTAAAATATCGTTTACTTCTTTAGCACGTTTGTCACCATTTTTTATTTTCTCTTTAAGATCTACTTTATCAGTAGATAAAAATGCTATTTCACTTGCAGAGAAAATTCCATTAATTAGAATTAATATTATAAGTAATATAAGTTCAAATATCATTCGTAATCTCTCTTTCTAATTATTTCTTCAATATATTTTTCTAAGTTTTTTTCTTCATCATCTTCTAGTATAGTCCATGGACAATTTCCTTTATCGTCTAAAATTGGTAATAAACCAATTTCGCCATGAACATTAATTAGTCTTAATCTATCTTCATAAGCTCCTACACATAATATAAAGTCATTATTTGTTAATCTATCTAATAAATCAACATCTTTATTATTGTAAATTACTTTATAAAATTTTTTTTCTTCCCCATTTTGAATTGCTTTTAATGCAGCATAAATATGTTTACAATAAAATTCACAAGGACATGAACAATGAAGCAAAACTTTGTTTTTTTCTATTTCTTTAATAATAACTATATAAGGATTTACTCCTTCAATAACAGCATAATAAAAATTATCTATTTTTTCTAAAAATTTAATATGATTTAAATAATCTTTTCCTTTTTCAATAATATGTGGCTTAATTATTTTGCTAATATCGTCTTTTTTAATATTAAATCTAATTGGACTCATATAATCATATCGATCATTTTGGCCTGAAATAATAGCCAATGTTCTTATGAAAAATTCATCAAGTTTTGAAGGAAGATTTTTAGATAATATAGCAAATACATCTACTAAGAAATTATATTCTATTGGTAGATAGCGATAAAATTCTAATTGATTACTTCCTAAAATTAATGTTTTAGTATTTATTTTAATTCTTACAATGTCATCATCATATTTTTTTGGTAATTTTTTACTATTAAAGGCTTTGCCTTGAACTAATTTTATTATGTATTCACAAACTTCTGATGGTACAATTTCAACATTAAGAAAGTTTAATAAATTATTTTCTGTACACATATCTAAATTAATCCATGTTAATCGATAAATATAATCTTTTTTATAATAATCTAATCTAATATATAAATTAGTATTTAAATATTTTATAAATTCTATTTCTAAAATATTTATTACTTTTTGTTTTTTAAAATACTTATTTATAACTTCTCTTTTTTCGTCATTCATCTAGTATCACCTATTATTAATTATACCAAAAAAAAAGAGTTTTTTTAACTCTTTATTCAAAATCAGATAAATTGTATCCTAATTTTTTTATCATTTCATAAATTTTTTCTGTAGGAACACCTAAGATATTATAAAAACTTCCTTCAATTTTCTTAATAAAACAAGATGCTATTGTTTCTACGACATATCCTGATACATACATATAATCTTTATCATTTTCCATATAATATTTTATATCTTCTTCTGATATTTCATTCATTATAACTTTTGTTGTTTGATGATCTGTTAGTATTCTATCTTTTTCAGTATCAATTAGACATACACCTGTAATAATTTTTGTTTCATTATTTGAAGCATCTCTTAAATTTTGTTCTGCTTCTTCTTTTGTTTTTGGTTTTTCTACTATTTTACCGTTTATATAAACAATTGTATCAAGTCCTAAAACAATTCCTTCTCCTACTTTATTTGTAGCATTTAAAGCCTTTTGACGAGCTAGAAAACTTGCATATTCACAAGGGTTTTCTAAATTACATTCTTCTTCATATTCGTTATTAATCATTTCATGTTTTAGACAAACTTTG